>JAITMJ010000007.1 GCA_031277475.1 Flavobacteriaceae bacterium | reverse complement strand
TAAAAGAACATCACGAACTCAAAAAAGACGGATTTTATAAAATTATTCGGCATCCTTCCTACGCTATGTCGCTGCTCACTTTTTTGGGATTAGGCTTGTCGCTAAATAATTGGGCGGCGCTGTTGATTGCTTTCATTCCGCCGTTTTTCGCCTTTTCTTACAGAATAAAAATAGAAGAAAATGTGCTCGCCAACGAGTTCGGACAAGAATATACGGAATACCGAAAGCAAACCAAGAAATTAATTCCGTTTGTATATTAAAATATCGAAATTGCGAAAAAATACATTATCCAAAAACGGAGGAATATTTTTTAAAAACAAATCGAAAAGACAACCAAACATTATGCAAGAAAGCAATATCATCATCTATCAAACGGAAGATGGAAAAACCAAGATAGAAACAAGGTTGGAAAACGAAACCGTTTGGCTGACACAAGCGCAAATGGCGGAACTGTTTCAGAAGTCAAAAGCCACTATTAGTGAGCATCTCAAAAACATTTTTGAGGAAGGCGAATTGGACGAAATTTCAGTTGTTCGGAAATTCCGAACAACTGCCGCAGACGGTAAATTGTACGACACTAATTTCTACAATCTTGATGTAATTATTTCGCTTGGATATAGAGTTAAAAGTCATCAAGGAACGAAGTTCAGACAATGGACAACGGCAAGATTAAAGGAATACATCATAAAAGGTTTTACCCTGAACGATGAACTTTTAAAGCGAGCCGGCGGCGGCAATTATTTCGATGAATTATTAGCCCGAATCCGAGATATTCGTTCATCCGAAAAAGTGTTTTGGAGAAAAGTTTTGGATATTTACGCCACAAGCATTGATTACGACCCCGAAACAGGAAATTTCTGTTCTGTTTTTTCAAACCGTTCAAAATAAAATGCACTGGGCAACGCACGGAAATACAGCAGCCGAAGTGATTTATAAAAGAATTGACACCAACAAACCCAATTTGGGATTAACCAATTTTAAAGGCGATAAACCAACCCAACAAGAAACCGAAATCGCTAAAAATTATCTGACGGAAAACGAATTGAATATTCTTAACAGAATGGTAACGGCATATTTGGAATTGGCAGAATTGCAGGCGTTGAACCAAAAACCGATGTATATGAAGGATTGGATGGAACGTTTGAACGATTTTTTGAAAATGACAGGGAAAGAAATACTGCAAAACGCGGGAACTGTCAGCCACGAACAAGCGTTGAAAAAAGCGAAAGAAGAATATGAAAAATATAAGGCATTAAACCAAAACACGCTTAGCAAAGCGGAAGAACATTTTTTAGAACAAATTGAAAATACAAGCAAACAAATTGAAAATAAAAACTATGAAAAAAATTAAAGAATGGATAAAAGAAACCAAACAATAGAATTATATCACAAAACCGCCATCAATGAAGAAAAATAACAACCATCCTCTCAGATTATTTTTGTAGAGAAATTTTTCGCGGACAGTTTATTCGGCTCAATCAACCGCAATATTCGGCTCAAAAAAATGTTTTTTGTAATAAAATTACGACCTTTGTGAGATGAAAAATTGATGTTCGGATGTATAAATTTCTCACATTATTTCTCGCTAAAACTACATTGAAAAACCAACTTTTAGCGAACTATTTTAAAATTATCTGCTGAAACTATATATTTTTGTACATTTGTAGCGAAAAATAATTTTAGCGTTATGAACGACATCATCGGCAGAGAATTGGAAACAGCGCGGCTGACGGAATATCTCAATTCGGGGAAAGCTGAATTGGTCGCGGTTTACGGCAGACGCAGAATCGGAAAAACATTTTTGATAAAACAGTTTTTTAATGAAAAATTTACGTTCTATTTTTCCGGAGCAGAAAATGCGAGCAAACAGCAACAACTTTTCAATTTTACAGCCGCTTTAAATCAATACAGCGGAAGGGAAAATCCCGTAGTCGGCGATTGGCAGAACGCTTTTGTGCAGTTGGAACAGTATTTGAAAAACCTTAAAACCAAAGGCAGAAAAATAATTTTCATTGACGAATTGCCTTGGTTGGACAACGCAAAATCGGGATTTTTGTCGGCATTTGAATATTTTTGGAACACGTTTGCTTCCTCGCAAAAAGATATTTTTTTCGTAATCTGCGGCTCGGCAACTTCGTGGATCATGAACAAAATCATTAAAAACAAAGGCGGCTTGCACAATCGGGTAACGCGTCAAATAGATTTGAAACCGTTTACGCTGAATGAAACCGAACAATTTCTAAAATCAAAAAAAATACCGTTTTCCCGCTTTCAAATTGCCGAATGTTATATGATTTTGGGCGGCGTTCCTTATTATTTGGAACAATTGGAAAAATCATTAAGTCTATCGCAAAATATTGATAATCTGTTTTTTAAGAAAAATGCAATATTGCGAGATGAATATTCAAAACTTTATGCTTCGCTTTTCAAATCGCCCGAAAAACACAGGCAAATCATTGAAGCGTTGGCAAAAAAACGCAAGGGTTTAACGCGTGACGAACTTGCAAAATTCTCAAAAATTTCCAACGGCGGCGGATTCACGACCTTGCTTGAAGAATTGCAACTTTGCGGATTTATCTCGATAAACAACAATTTCGCGACGCAAAAAAAACTCCAACTCTATCAATTAACCGATTTTTACTCGCTGTTTCATCTTCATTTCATAAAAGGAAAACGCGAAACCAACAGCGATTATTGGAGCAGTTTACTTGACAATACCGCTCGGAAAGCGTGGTCAGGATATTCGTTTGAATTGTTGTGCCAAGCGCATCTTTCGCAGATAAAAAGACGATTGGGAATTAGCGGCGTGGTTTCATACGCTTCGGGATGGCGCAGCAAAAATTCGGAAAACGGAGCGCAAATTGATTTGATTATTGACCGAAACGATAATGTCATCAACCTTTGCGAAATGAAATTTTCGACCAAAGAATTCATCATCACGAAAAATTATGATGACAATTTGCGTAATAAACGCGGCGTTTTTATCGAAGAAACCAACACCAAAAAATCCGTACATATCACAATGACAACCACTTACGGCGTTAAACACAACGCATATCGGAACAACATACAAAGCGAAGTCTTGTTGGACGATTTGTTTTATGCAGATTTTAAATAACGTTTTTTTAAAGCATTGCGAACGGTGGAAAAGTAAAAGTTTTTAAAGGGAATTAAATTTTCCCAACTCCAAACCTCAAAAAATCAAAAACTTTTCCCGCCCTTTCGCTGTTTTATGATTAATACAAACGGAACGCAGGCAAGAAACAACACCGACCAAAACCTTCAAAATTTTAGCCTGAAACTCTCCGAAACCACAGTCAAAACCATCAAAAAATCCATGAAACCTCTCGGCATCGAAGTCGTAAACAGAATGTAAATTTTTATGGTGTGCCTTTTTCACCGAAATGCAAAATTAGAGTAAATCTTAAAATTCCCTATCTTTACACTTCTAAAAAAACAAAAATGGCATAAAAAACAAAACATAAAAACATGGCGTTTTGCTGTATTCAGGCTTTCGAAATTACCACAGAAAAAAGTCCCGTGAATATTGTAACGCTCGCAGAAATGCGGGCTTGCTTATTTGGGACAAAGGTTGTGGTAAACCTCGAAAGCGGATAATGTGAGTCCGCTTTTTTTATTACAAAAAACACTAAAATTATGAAGACGATTAAAGATTTGCACATCGGGAAACTGATAAAACAGAAATTGAGAGAACATAAACGCTCTCAATCTTGGCTTGCTTATGAAATAGATTATGACAAGAGCAACCTCCGTAAAACATTGGAAAACAGGTATATAAATATTGATTTGCTGTTCAAAATTTCTTTGGTTTTAAAAGAAGATTTCTTTGCACATTATTCCGAAAAATTAAAAGAAAAGTGGTAAAATTTACCTAAAAACGTGGTGAAAATTACCACAAAATTGGGTAAAAATTACCACCCAACTTAATGGTAAATGGGTTTATGTTTGCAAAAATTTTAATAAAATGAATAAATCATTATTTATAGGAACAATAGTTTCCTTAAGTCTATGTCTTTTTTCTTGTAGAGAAGAAAGACTGTCGAGTGGAATACCGGCGGAAACGCCGGTAGTAAATCCGGTGATGAATAAAGACACCGAAATGAAAACCCAATTTGCAAAAGCCCTTGCAAAAGCCTTGAAAGATCACAAAGAATTGCGGGATTTTATAAAAACGGAAGCCTTGAAACAGGTGAACAGAGATTATGATGTGCTTTACCACGTCATTAAAAACAAACCTGTAACTACGATGACAGCAATGGGCGGAAATACCATCCACGATTTGCTGCTGCCGTATTTTGAAACCGAAGCGCAGTTGTTGGAAATTGAAAGCAAATTGCCGTTGCTTACCATTTTTGTTCCCGATTTACCGGAAGATTCTTTCTCTGCGGAAAGTTGGGAAACTATGGATGAAATTCCGTATGTTGCGGTACGAACTTATGAAAGCAACGATGTCCCGATTTACACAGCAGAAGGAGAAAACTTTGTTTTGGAAGCACCGTATATTCCTGCGTTTCCTGTGGTTGTGGTGAAAGATAACGAAAGAGTGATACCTAATAATGATGAACTTTTTGACGATTTGGACACGCCGATTCTTACCGAGCCGAC
>JAITMJ010000018.1 GCA_031277475.1 Flavobacteriaceae bacterium | reverse complement strand
GGTAATCTCAAGAAAATCAGATAGATGGAAACAAAACCGTAATGCCATTTTCCGTTGAAAGAAGCCATTTGTTTTTCCGCTAAACTTTTATCGATTCCTTCGGCAGAATTTATTTGTTCAGAATTTCTTAATTGTTTGATTTTTAACAAATTAAACCAATCCAATTTTTGAATGAAATTAGCAAAACGTGTGCAGTTTGGGCAAAAATTGTCGTAGAAAATAGTGAGGTTTTTCATTTTTCGAGATACGAGTTACGGGGTTCGGGTTTCGAGTTTTGTCACGTTGAGTCTCGTTCTGAAAAACGAGAAAACGTTGAATAAAAATGTGTGAGTTTTCGACTTCGCTCTCCGCCAATAGCAATTTGCAAACCGCCAACTGCAAAAAGCAAGTAGCCTATTTCTTCTTCTTTCCTGTTTCCTGCGGAATTTCGATAGGATTGTCATTAGCATTGAAAAAATCTATTGCCATTTTTTCTTGTTCTTTCACCCATTCCCCAACCGTTTTGTCGGAGCCGGGCATTTTTTGAGACATCACTTCCGGTGTCAATTGCGGTCTTGCTTCTGCCAATGGGTCTGCTCTGAAATTGCTCATTGATTTTTCAAATTTTTCTTTGTCGATTACGGAAACATCGCTTTGCATGATTCCGTTTTTGGCGTTTAGTTTTTCAACTTGACTGAGTCCGGAAACATCGTCAATTTGTTTGTTGCCCTTCATTTCCCACGAATAATTTTTATCGTCGTCTTCAATTTTTACGATGATTCCGGGAAGTCCATGAAATTTGTAGGGTCCGTCCGGAAACGGAATATCGTTGCAAAACCATGCCGTCCAATTTCGTCCGCCAAAAGTGGTGGTTGCTTTTTGAGTTTCGTATTCCCCAATCTTCTGTTTTTCGGGCGAAAGTTTCCAATCGAATGTATAATTTTCTTCATATCCGAAAATTTTGGCACCGATTTGGTCTTGGTATCGCTCCTTCATTTCGGGGTAAAATTTTGTTACTTTGTAAGTAAACTTCGGCATTTTGACGCTTTGCGACAAATCTTTCCAAACTCCGGATTTTTCCATCAGTTCCGCCTCTGCTGTTATTAAAGAATCTTGCGCCATAAAAGTATAATCTTGATAAATAGATTTTTCCGCAGGAATGATGTCTAAAACCGTCAGCATTTTATCCAATTTTGCCGAATCTTTTTTGGGTTTAAATGTGAGTTCATAAAAAAATCGGTTGGCTGTGGTTTGTGCGAAAAAGCCCCATCCTCCCCCAACCCCTCCAAAGGAGGGGAGGATTCCTAAAATACTTGTGATTAATACTATTTTTTTCATTTTAAATTATTTTTTTTGATTAGTTTAGAAGATATCCGTCTTTTTTAATAAAAAACAGAGATATTAGACTTCCGAGTAACAATCCGGCAATGTTTGCCCCGATATTTTGTATAAAAAATGGAAGTCTGTAAAAGTCTTTTATTCCTTTTGTGTCCATTCCCGAATTTTTCATTATCAATTCTAATTCTGATGCGTATTCATAAGACAATGAATCATCTATTCCAAAAAAGAATATAAAATCTATAGCACTCATAATGAAAAGCACCAGAAAAAATACGATGAAAACAGAAAAGATTTTTTTAATGGGTTTTTCCGGTATTGAAATGGTTAAAGCCCGATATTTATTGATGAAAAAGGCATCGCAGATTATGGTTGTCGGCAGCAATATAATGAAAGCGATTATGGATAATAAAGATATTTCAATATTGTCAAACCCGTCTCTTTTCCAAAAATAAACGATAGTATACATCAACAGCAAAGAAATTCCTGCGATTACAAAAGACGGAACCAAATGTTGGAAAAAGGTATGTTCTGCTTTTTTCATTTTGTTTTATTTGTTGTTACGAGTTTTCAATATTATAATCTCTCCAATCTTGAAGAATTTTTTCGGAGAAAAAGGAACGTATCAGATGGAAATTTTCCTTGTCATAAATTTCTGCGAAAGAACCGTTTTTTAAAAGTCCGATATTGTCGCAACAATTGGTCAGCGTTTCAAGAACGTGGGAACTTATGAGAATTATTTTTGCCTTTTTTTGCAGTTCTTTTAAAATTAAATATAGTTTCTCAACGCTTTCAAAATCAAGTCCGTTAAAGGGTTCATCAAACAGATAGATTTCTCTGTCAAGTAAAATATTACAGATGACGGCTAATTTTTTTTGAGTTCCCAAAGACAACGTTTCTACCACCGAATTTTCAGGAATATTAAAAAAATCAATCAGCCGTTTTATTTGTGTTTTATTGACTTTGCTTGTAAAAAGATTTAAAATATCCTTTACCGAAAGGTACGGATAAAAGTAGTTTTCGGATTCCAAATAGGATATGGATTTCTTATTGATAGGGCTGTTGTTCAGTAATATTTTTCCGGTATATTTTGTGTTTTGATAAATGGTTTCAAAAAGGGTGGTTTTTCCGGCTCCGTTGCTTCCCAAAACGCCAAAAATGGAACCTTTATGAAGTTCTAAACTCAAATTATCCAATACCGTGATATCTTTATATTTTACTTGTATATTGTCTAATTTAAACATAGTTTTTTATCTTTTTTTCTGCTTTTTTACCTTCGTTATAAATGTAAAATAATGCCGGAATTATAGTGATTATCAGCAACATAAACTTTAAAGAATCCGCATCATTGACGGCAATATTATTTTTTGTTTTTTCATTAAAATTTGCATATTTATTTATGATGATGATGTAATTGGAAATAAAAATGTACAACACATAATAAAACAAGTATTCTAATTGTGAAAAATTTAATACACAGAAAGTTACAAACATTGGAATGGAAAGAAAAATACAAAAAACTGAAGAATAAAAACTCTTTTTTCTTAAATCCGTCATGGAAAATTGAGCCGTTAAAAGTTCTTTTGATTCTATTGGAGAATAAATTCTAAAAAGAAAATCTATCCAAAAAAACAGACAAAGAAAAAGCGTTGCCGAATGATAACCACAAAATACCGAAAACACGATGAACAAAAGAGATTTTGTTAAATTTTTTCGAAAATAACTTTTCCATTCGATTAAAATAGCGGGAACATAATCAATAAAAAACGGATTGAAAAAATACTTTTTAAAAGATATTGCCGGAACTATAAAACAAACGGTAATGCTCCACAAAAACAGATAGTTATCGGTTTTAAATATGAAAAAAACATTGACGAAAAGCCATATCAAAAGATATTCTGCAACGCATATAAAATAGTATTCTTTTCCTAAAACATTTTTTAAAAAACCGATGTCTTTTCTTGTAAAATGATATAAAAATATAATTCCTATTGAAACAACAGCGTACCAATCAGCATTTTCCGCATTAAAGAAAAAAAGAAAACCCAACAATGCCAAAAATAGGAAAGCAACATCCAAACTGCTGTTCCCGCTTCTTATCAGCAAAGTGATTTTCAATTTTAAATAGTTTTTAAGCATAGCGTTTTTGAAACTTCTTTTTCAGTAAAAATAATGTTTTCTTTGAATAAGCATAAATTTTTCTCCATTCTTCATCCGATATGAAAAAACCGTAACACATAATAAAAAGCACCTCAAAATCGTGAATCATCATTAAAATATAGATGCCTGTGTGAATCAAAATTCCTGTTGCGAAAACAACATATTTGGTTTTTCTAAACCACACGAGAAATGGAAACACCAATTCCCAAAATAGCGTAACGTATGTGGAAATAGTAGAAAATATGCCATTGTTTGCGAGATTTTTGTTATACGATGTCCCTTGAAATCTTTCAATCTGAAGCGTGTAATACGTTGCAACACCCGAAAACCAAACCTTTGCATTGATTTTATAAATCGCTGAAATGAAATAAACCAAACACAAATGAATTTTTAGTGAAAATACCGACAATTGGTTCACAAAATAGGAAATACTTTTTCTATTGATTTCCTTTGTGGGTTTATTAATGGAAAAATATCTGTAACAATCTGTAAAGACCAAATAAAACAGAACGAATTTCAAAAAATTATCTCCTCCATTTAATATATATTCGTACGATCGTTGGGTAATTTCAACGAAAATGAACAATAGCAAAGGTGTGATATATTTAAAAATACCAAATGCGAAAAGAATACATAAAAATAATATGATGCTGATGACAACACTTATATTTTGCAGTATTATATTTTGATTTACACCCCAAACTTCAAATAGCGGATCTTGATGATTGTCCTTTAAAAACAATGAGTCTGCGATTAAATCCCTGTTGAAAAAAAACAGAATATACTTTTTGAATATATGAAATGATATAAATATTCTAAAGATAGAAAGGTAGATGTAATGATTGGAAAATATATATTTTTTCATTGAATATGGTATGGTTTAAATTCAATCAAATTGTATTCGGTATCAGGGATTTTCTTATATCTATCAGAGAATTTTTTAATTTTTACCGTATTTATTTTTATCCCGACATATTTTGCTTTTTGAAATTGCACCTCATTTAAAAATTTTTTTGCCACTATTTGAGAATAATTTTTCAGCAATAAAAAACCCTTTACTTTTTCTGAATTATCGATAACTTTTTGTTTCGCGATAGAATCTAATTTTATCAGATCATAATTGTTGTGTTTAAGTTTTTCTTTTTCTCTCAATGCGATTACATTACTGGAAATATCGGCTATAGCTCCATAAATGGTATAATCAATCATTTCTGCTCTTGTATTAAAAGGTCTTGTATCTTTTTTTGCTTTTACTATTGGCGTTAATATTTCAAAAAATGCGATTGGTTTTTTATTTTCATCAAAATATGTGAAATAAAGCCTGTCGTTCTCTTGAGGAGGTGGCGCGAAAAAATTCCATTTTTGGTCGAAAAAAAGACCAAAAAATTTCATCTCTTTTTCAAGCTTTATCTTTATGTAATTATTCGGTGAATTATACAATAAAGTTGAAATCCAATAAAATGAAAACAATATCAGTACGAATATTTTAACTGTTTTTTTCATAAAATAAAAAATAGCCCGCAAGAGTTTACGGGCTATTTTAATGGTTTTTTAATCTAAATTACTAAGATTAACATCGGTATCATTTGTCAATTGAGCTCCTCCTTTTTTTACAACTGCAACGACCGCAAAAATCACAGCAATTACTACCAATGCCGGAACAATTTGTGCATTTTGCGGCTGTCCATTAGAAGGTCCATTTCCTTCCGATACTTTAGCATAAGCGATATTCTTAGCCATACTCAAATTAGGTGCTAAACAATTTAGTAACACTACAAGTGACGCTGCACTTGCCATAACGAACTTTTTGATTTGTTTTCTGTTCATGTCAATAAAATTTAAAATTAACATGACAAAAATCATAAATTCCGAAATCAAAAAATGTATCAAATGATACAATTTTCATTTTTTTGCATTTTTCCGATATTTTTCTCGGGTTCTTATCAGTGTAATTCTGGACATCCCCAAAAACGTAGCCAAAACAACATCTGTAATTCGGTTTTTCAGCGCGGGAAAGTTTTCATTGAAGTAAATAAGTTTTTTTTCAGGAGTTAAAGCAGTCAAATGTTCGACGCGCCGGATATTAATCTTCACATATTTTGCCAAAATTATTTGATGGATTTTTCCTAAATTTTCCGAATTTGAGACCAATACATCCCAATCGCTTTTTAAAACCTCCAAAAATTCGGCGTTTTCTATACATTCTATGGTTTCGTTGTTTTCGGTTTCGGTTTTCAGGAAATCGTCCATATTCGTGATAAATCCGTGTTCCCAAGCGATGCGCCGCGTGGTTTCATTTCCGAAATCATCTTCATAATAAGCGCGCAAAAGCCCTTTATTTACAAAAAACAATTTGTTGCAAACGGAATTTTTGCGGATTAAAATATCTTTCTTTTTCGCGGTCTGTTCGGAAAATGCCTTTCTAATGTTTTGTTCTTCCTGTTCGGAAATATTGCCGTATCTTTTCAGATAATCAATGAGTTGTTTGTGTTGCATATTATTATTAATTAAAGGTTGTTTTTTCTGATATTTTTCCCAAATCCTTAATTTGTAATATGTCAGGTTCATTAAACAAGAAACGTGAGCCAATTCCTTGTTGCTCGTTATAGAAGGTCCTTGCAAAACCTGTAGTACAAAGCAAAAAGGAACGCCCACGCTCTTAAACGCAGACGTTTCCACTTTTACTTTCCTGTACTACATTAGAAATTTGCAAGGTTTCTATAACAGGAATTAAAAGCGAAACGCTATATTTTTAATTTTCTACTTTTTTATTATCTCATTTATTTAACTCTAATTTTTGCAAATATATAAAATTCCCTTCGGCAGAAAAGGGATGAAAAATCAAATCTCCTCCGAACACGAATACGCCGAAAAACTGTTGAAAGCGGAAGAAAGGATTGGGAAAATAGGGGAGGATTTGGGAGTATAAAAATTCAAGGTTCAAAAATTCAACCCTTCGACTTCGCTCAGGGTGACAATAATTCAAGGTTCGAGTTTTGTCACGCTGAGCGAAGTCGAAGCGTCAATCTGTACATTTTCAAATTACCTCATTTTCAAATATCACATTACTTCACAACTTTCCGCCGAACAATGAATCGGGATTATTTTTCGTTTTAATGCGAGTTCCGAGTAAAGAAGTTGTCCAAGTTTTGAAATTTTCAGCAAAAATAGAATCGGAATGAAAATCCAAAATAAAGGTAATCTCAAGAAAATCAGATAGATGGAAACAAAACCGTAATGCCATTTTCCGTTGAAAGAAGCCATTTGTTTTTCCGCTAAACTTTTATCGATTCCTTCGGCAGAATTTATTTGTTC
>JAITMJ010000088.1 GCA_031277475.1 Flavobacteriaceae bacterium | reverse complement strand
TGCCAACAAGTTACGAAAAATATACCATATAATCAACTGACAATCAATTTTTTATGTAATTATTTTTACACAACAATACGTCTTACTAATTTTTATAATTTAATTTTTAAACAGGCTCTAAATCTTTATTGATATGAATGCTAATAGTAAGAAGCAATGTCTTCAAAATGCAGAGCAATTGTTGACCAGCCAGATGAAAAAAGTTTTGGGAGGTAAACGTATTGAGGATAACGATTGTACATGTAGAGCGACTTGTCAAGTTTGTCAGCCTGGAGGTCAATAATAACCTCACATGTGGAATAGTTTGCTTACCTGTCACTTGTCTGTCGGGTAACGCCTAATGGATCGAATGATGGGTGCGGTCACCCGCACCCATTTTTCAAATTAAGAAAAAACTATATTAATTTTAAATTTTTTATTGATATGAAAACTAACCGTAAGAAGCAATGTCTTCAAAATGCAGAACAATTGTTGACCGTCCAAATGGAGAAAGTCAGTGGAGGAAAAAGAAAAGAGGATGAGCGTTATTGCGAGGGTGGTTGCCTCCCGTCTTGTATGAATGGTTGTCAAGCCGGCCTAATTGTTTAATAGATTGGTGATGAGTGTGAACATTCACACCCATCATTTTCTAAGAATAAATTTAAAAAAAATTAAACTAAAATATATTAGAAATGAAGAAAATAATTTTAAATCCTGCATATATCCTTAAACCGGACGACGGTAGAGTTCTGTTTATGGATAAAGAAAGTGTGCGAAGCGAAGAAGGGGATGAAGGATACAGTGCCTTTATTCATCCTATTATAGCAGTTGTATTAAACAGCATGGATGGTTCCTACATTCAAGATTGTATTAAAGAAGCCTCCGATATTTTAAATGTTGAAACAGATATTGTCTATAATTTTATTGAAAATTTAATCGGCAATAAAGAACGTTATAGTCTTAATTATGATGGTATAAGTTATGTTTTTCCTAAAAATACACTAATATTATTTGATAATGACAAGTATAATAAACGAGAAAAAATTGATGTTGAAAAATTGATTTATGAAAAATTAGATTTAAGGATCAAAAGACATTTCACTCCCACAGACATTACTTTAATGGTCAATACCATTTGTGCGACAGATTGTATTTATTGTTATGCCGACCGGAGAGTCAAGATGAATTGTAAGATTCCGTTTGAAAGAATAAAAGAACTCATCCACGAATCCAAACAATTTAACGCAAGGTCGTTTAATATATTAGGAGGTGAATTGTTTCTGTATAAACAATGGAGAGAATTATTATCTGAATTGAATAAAAACAATTACTCTCCATATATATCTACTAAAGTAGCGCTTACAGATAAAGAGATTTTGGATTTAAAAAATATTGGGATTCACGATATCCAAATTTCTTTAGATACATTAGTCCCCAGCCACATGAAAGATATATTAAAAACCAAGGACTCCTATCTTGAAAAAATAAAACATTCATTAATCCTTTTTGAACAATACAATATACCCGTGATAATACATACTATTGTAAACTCAAAAAATGATAATGTGGAAGATATAAAGTCTGTATATGAATTTATCAAAAACTTAAAAAATATTAAACTTTGGAGGATAGACCTTGCAGAATCATCTCTTTATCATCAAAATTCTTTTGAGAATTTTAAGGCAGACTATTCAAAAATTGAGCAATTATATAATTTTGTAAAAGAAAAAAACTTTCCGATAAATTATGATGGAATAGCACCTATAAAAAAAGAAGAATTAACCTTCAAAGAAAGGTTTGACAATTTTAAAAATAGATCTATGTGCTCCGCCCATTATTCTCATCTTTTTATAATGCCTGATGGAAAAGTAACTTCTTGCGAGGAATTTTATTGGCATCCGAATTTTCTTCTTGGTGATGTAATAAAGAATTCTCTATTAGAGATTTGGAATTCAGAAAAAATATCATATCTTTATAACATTCCTCAAAAAGATATTCCTATTGATAGTCTTTGCAGTTCTTGTAGTGATTATGAACAATGCCGTTCACTCCGACAGGTCTGTTATAGAGATATAATGAAATCTCACGGTAAAGACAAATGGTATTATCCGGATGTAAAATGCCCAAAATTACATACAAATGATGAAGATAGAATTAGGGTAAGAATATAAATTTTTATGCGTCTAATCCCCCAACACGACACCATGGACTGCGGCCCCGCTTGCTTAGCGATGGTTTGTTCACATTACGGCAAGAAATTCGGGTTGCAATATTTGCGGGATCAAAGTTTCATCACACGCGAGGGCGTTTCCATGCTTGGGATTTCGGAGGCAGCAGAAAAAATCGGATTCAAAACCATCGCCGCAAAACTAAAACCCGAAGACCTTAACAAAGACCTCCTGCCCTGCATTTTGCATTGGAACCAAAACCATTTTGTGGTGCTTTACAAAATCCGCAGACCTTTTAAATTTTTAAAATACATTCCGCTTAGAAAGTTCCTCCCCTTCGGGGAGGTCAGGTGGGGCTTAGCCGACCCCGGTCACGGTTTCATTTCCCTTTCCGAAGAAAAATTCCGAAAATCTTGGATTTCAGACGGCGAAAAAGGAGTAGCATTATTCTTGGAACCCACCGAAAAATTTTTCGCACAAACGCCTCCGCCGGAAGAAAAAATCACCCTAAAATACATCCTAAAATACCTGCATCCGTACAAATGGCAACTCGCCGCAATGTTCCTGCTGTTGCTGCTCGGGAGCGCGTTGACGTTGGTTTTTCCATTCCTCACACAAGCCCTGATTGACGACGGCGTCAATGCCAAAAACCTCAATTTCATTTGGATAATTCTTTTGGCTCAACTCGGATTATTTTTGGGAACGAT
>JAITMJ010000086.1 GCA_031277475.1 Flavobacteriaceae bacterium | reverse complement strand
TGCCAACAAGTTACGAAAAATATACCATATAATCAACTGACAATCAATTTTTTATGTAATTATTTTTACACAACAATACGTCTTACTAATTTTTATAATTTAATTTTTAAACAGGCTCTTAATTTCTAAAGGTTCGGGTAAGGTTTCTAAATGGCAGGATAAAGTTTCTAAAGGGTTTGATAAAAAGGCTTCCGCGGGAAGCAAATTTGATTTTACATTACTTTTTTTGCTTTGCTAACTCTTTCTCCAAAAGCTCAACCTTTTCTTCTAAAATCTTGATATACTTTTGTTGAGTTTCCAAAAAAGGTTCGGGGATAGAATATATATGATTATTTCCTTGATAATTTACCGTTGCACTATCTTTTACATTAAAAACCTGATCAACATCAGGCTGATAAATATCTTCCATATGTTCATCGTAAATTTCAGCAAATTTTTCCCATTCCTTAAAACTGATTTTACATAGTCCTTTTTCCCTTCGGTTATAGTTGGAAACATCCATAGACATAAGATTTGCCACATATTCCTGAGAATATCCCTTTTTATGTCTCGCCGCTATGAGTTTTGATTTCTCCATACTATGATTACGTTGTTTGCGAAAGTACGCAAATTTTGCGATAAGTCGCAAAAAAAATCGCAATGAATCGCAAAAAAATATATGATTTAGGATGTGATTTTCTTGGCAAAGTCTGAATAATAAGTTGTTTTTAAGATTTTGCGATAAATCGCAATAAATCGCAAAAAAAATCGCAAAAATCTTGTTTTTTATCCGTTCTGTTTTTTGCTTTCTACCTTGAATAAAGGGTTTATTGGTTTTGCGAAAAATCGCAATGAAATCGCAATAAGATTTCTTGCACACCATAAAAACTTGCCACATCTTTGTTCCGTAGTTTTTTAGCGTACGGAAAAAATTACAAGTGTAATTCAAATTTTTATTAACAAATTTAAATCTTAGTAAAATGCAAAAATTAACTTTAAAAAAAGAGAAAATTAAAGAACTCTCCCTTTCTCAAATGAATCAAGTAGTAGGAGGAGGAGAAGAAGACAGAGCAGCAGGAACCGCAAAAAGTTCGTATCATGGCTTTACCTGCTGCTGGTGTACTAATATTGACACTACAACACCAAAATCTGCATCAGGAGGATGCACGATAACAGCTCCTTAGCTTATTTTAATAGTTATAAGAGATTATAAGCATCAACATATATTAGATTCTTGTTGATGCTTTTATTTATAGAGTTATTTCGAAAAAACAAGAGAAGGACGTAGTTTGTAATGTGAGAATTGTTTTTGGTGACATATTACTAAAAAAATAAAATACCTTTGTTTAAATAATTTTAAATCTTTAATATTATGATCAGAAAAAACATGTGTGTGATAATTTTCTTATTGTCTATAATATCAGTAAGCGGACAATTCAAGAAGAAGTTTATGAATTTAGGAAGTATATATCCATCTTTGGAGAAAAAAAATATACCGTTTGAATACAATCAATATTTATTGATGGATGTTGAAATAGACAGCAAAAAATTCAAATTTGTATTTGATACCAACGCTAATATTTCAGTACTGTCTCCCCGAATATTGGAAAGTATAAAATATTCAAAGACCAACGGAACGCGCGTACTAAATACATCTTCAGGTAAAATCAGATTTGGTGCTGTTCATATAGATGAATTTGCAATGGGGGACATCATCTTCAAAGATTTTGTGTTTGCTATTCCCCAAAAAGAACTTTTTTTATTTAATTCTGATTATGGCATTGACGGCATCATAGGGTACAATATTATCAATAAATTTAAAAATTTTAAAATAAATTATCAAACACAAACCATAGAAATAAATACTACTCCTATTGTTTCACCAGATTATATATTTGACTTTATTCAAGAGGAACCGAAAATTGTAATAAGCTTGGACACATTTATAGATGGCACAGCAATGACGAGAAAGAACTATGGCATCATTAATGTGGATACGGGAGTTCCTATGGGTTTATCATTGTCTAAGGATAAAAAAATCAATGCAATTACCGTAAACGAAGCAAAATATTTGTTAAGGAATGGAAAGGGCGTTGATTTATGGGGCAGTATATCAAATATTCAAGATAAAAACCTTCACAAAATAGATATAGACTATGCAAGCCGACCCGAACAAGGTTCTCCTCTTTTTATAAGTTTTTTGGGTAACGATTTTTTAGATGATTATGTTTCATTCTTTGATCTTGAAAATAACCAAATGCTGCTGGTAAAGACAGAAAAAAGATATTATTTTAATGATTTTTATTTTTATAAGACAGACGGAAAATTTATTGTCACAGCAGTAAAAGAAGGATCATTTTATGCAGACGAAGGATTAAAACCGGGTTCGGAAATAATAGCCATAGATGGCTTAAAGTTGTCAAATGATAATACAATGTTTGATGTTTTTAAAAAATTGGATTATGAAAGCAATATAATAATTGAATTTTTAGAAAATGGAGAAAAAAAAGTTATTAGAGCAAATTATAAAAATTGAGGAAACCATTAATAATAATTGGGAAAAAGAAAACCTCACCGTTTCATTAATGACGGGACTGGGAGGAATACTGTTGTTTTATGCAAAATTATTAGAAATCTTTCCCGAAAATGAGAAATATCAAAAAAATATTAACAAAATAATTGATAACTTATTTTTTAAGTTAAATTCATCACAATACAATTTATTCTATTGCGAGGGCATAACGGGAGTATCTTTTGTTTTATATCTTTTAAAAAAACATCCGGTTTTTGAAAAAATTGAAACTCAAAGTTTCCATAAAGATATTGATTCATTGCTATATTCGCATCTCAAACAAGATGTTCTTGAAATTGAACAGGCAGATTTTCTTCACGGAAACCTTGGAATAATTAATTATTTTATCAATTTCAACAAATACAGGTTATTAGAGAAATCAAAAAAAACGATTGATCTAATAGAAAAATATGTGTCATCAATTGAACTTACACCGGACAACTCTGTACTGATTAACTTTGGTTTATCCCATGGATTGGCATCATACCTAATGATTCTCTCCAAATTATTTGATTTCACCCAAAATTCCTATTACAAGAGTTTAATTGAAAAAATATTAAACATATATCTTTATTTTGAAGAATTAAATTCTGAAAATTGTGTATTTCCCAATATGTTATACAATGAGAATGATATAAGAACAAAAATAAATTTGGGCTGGTGTTATGGAGATCAAACAATTTCTTATGCCATCTACAGATCTTCAATTTCCATAGGGGATAAGCTCTGGATTGATAAATCCATAATTTATGCCGAAAAATGGGCTGAAAGAAATACGATAGAAAAAGCATTATTAACACCTTATGACTATATGTTTTGCCATGGTGTAGCCAGTGTAGCATATTTAAACAAAAAATGGTACAATATTACCGATAATGTGATTTTTTTAAATAACTATAATTTTTTTTTATCTAAAATCGATGAACACGGCTATGTCGGTTATAAACGATTTAATGAACCCATCAAGGATTATGATATGTGCATATCATTATTGGATGGAATTGCAGGGATAGGGTTGCTTTTTATTGACGATTTTTTGCAGCATGACAATACAATTGATAAAATTTTTCTTCTTGACTGAATAAGAAAAATATGAAGGAAGAAATAAAATTTAGAAACTTATTATTTGGTGATCATCTTGTTTTAAGGTCTCCCGTTAATCCATTTGATAAAATGGATATGTTGGATGAAAATAGTTTATTAGATATTTGGAAACACAATGATTTATTTAGAGAATCTGTCTATATAGCCTCATCCTCTCTATATTATCAAATAGAAAAATTATTTGTAAATGATGCTCTTAATCATAAGCAGAGACTAAAACTTATATACACTATTACCAAATACTACAAAAGATTTTCTACCAGATGCACACCTTTTGGTTTATTTTCAGGGATTAGTTCCGGTGTATTTAAATTGGACGGTATTTCTCATTCCGGAAAATTCAAAAGAGTTACAAGAATAGACAATCATTTAATTTCAGTTTTAGTAAAAAATATTGAAACCAATACTTTTTATAGAGATAAACTAAAGTACAAAATAAATAGTTCTTTGTATGAATTAGATACAAGTTATAGGTACATTGAATATGAAATTTCAGGGTATTTAAAAAAATATAATATATCAGCTTTGGAAAAAGACAAATATTTAGAGCATATTGTATTGAATGCAGGAACATATAATACGCTTGAACATTTTGCAAAACTTATTGTTGACAATGAAGTAGAATATGAAATGGCAAAAGACTTTGTTTTTGAACTTATTGATAACCAGATACTTGTAAGTAATATTGAGCCATCGGTTGTAGGTGATGATCCGCTTAAACAATTAATAACCACATTGAAAGAATATAATGATGATTGTTTCTCTCAACTAATAGATGCGTTACAGAAAATAGAACGTATACTTATAAAAATTGATGACAATGGCGTTAATGACATTAAAATGTATGAAGATATTAAAACAATTTTAAACTCTTTAAGTTTTGAGTATGATGATTCAAATTTGTTTCAGGTGGATGTTAGAACTGATAGCAGAATAACGCATTTAGGAACCGAACAACATAAAAATATTCTTAAAGAAATATCTAATGCTTTAAACTTCCTTTACAAAATAAGACGAGAAGATAAAAACTTATTAGACGATTTTACTAATTCATACATGAAAAGATATGGCGATACTGTTCAACCTTTAGTTAAAGTTTTGGATAGCGACATAGGCATTGAATTGAAAAACAATGAAGAAACAAAACAAGAAAATAATACTGCCTATACTTTAGTTTTAACAAAAAAATATTTTGATTGTCTATTAAATAAGGATTTGAAAATAGTCTTTTCTGAAACAGACTTTCCACAAGAAACAGATAAGCGTATTGATATTGATTCATTTACAAGTACTTTGAGTGTAATATACAGTTTGGTCAGGGTAGATAACAATGAAAAAATTTTTTTTAAATTATTTGGGGGAAATAGCGGAATAGATTTATTAGGGAGATTTACTCATCTTTATCCGGATTTATACAACATTGTTCTATATATAAAGGAACAAGAACTTGCATATAATGAGGACTCTTTGTTAGCTGATATTGTTTTCCTTCCGGAAGCCAGAATAGGAAATATTTTGACAAGAAAACCCATATATGACTTTCATATTCAATATTTAGGCAACACCGGTTTAGAAGAAAACAAAATTATAAACATTAATGATTTATTTTTAACAATTAATAAAGAAAAAATCGTTTTATTTTCAAAAAAATATAATAAACAAGTTATTCCCAGACTTTCCAATGTACATAATTACTCGACAACAACAATACCCATATACAAATTTTTGTGTCTCTTACAAAATCAAGCAGCAACAAAGTTTTTAAGCTTTAATTGGCGGCAATTATTCGGACTCTTGCAATTCTATCCTCGCATTGAATTTGGAAATATAATATTAAGTCCTGCTACTTGGGTGTTGAGGAAAGAAAAATTTAAACAAATAATACAGCATTTTGAACAAAGAAACCAAGAGGGGATAGAAAACGAAAAAGAAAAACTTAAAACAGAATTTAATTTTCCTGATTTACTTGTATTAAGTGAGGGAGACAATGAATTATTTGTTAATTTGAATAATAAATTGTCTTTAGAAACATTCCTTAATGAAATTTCAAAAAAACAAAATATTGTTTTAAAAGAATTTTATTTGCCTTCAAATTATATTTGTGATTCACATAATAGAAACTACACAAATGAAATTGTGGTTAGTTTATATAACTCTAAAAAGGCAGAAGAAAATAATTTTGTCCCTTCTTTTATTGATGATATTAAAGAAAGTTTCACTTTGGATGAAGATTGGATATATTACAAAATATATGGTGGTTCCAAGATATTGGAGAAAATTTTAACCAATTTTCATGATCAAATTATCAATAATGAGTTCGATTTTTTTGAAAAATGGTTCTTTATTAGGTATTATGATGATGGTGGGTATCATTTAAGAATTAGATTTTATAGTACAAACAAACATAATAGAGAAAAATTGGATATAATGATTAAAAGTTTTTTTTCATATTATTTAAGACAAGAATATCTTTCTATTTTGACAAATGATACTTATAGAAGAGAGATGGACAGATATCACAGAAAAGAATTTCATATAGAAAAATCCGAATCTATATTTTTTTATGATTCACAATGTATCGTAAACATATTAAAAAGCATGGGAATGACCTCGATTGACGATAGAATGTATTGCAGTATAATTAATGTAAATTCTATGTTGAGTTCGTTTGATTATGGATTATTAGAAAAATATGATATAATGAAAAGTTTACGTGAATCTTTTTTTATCGAGTTTGGTTCCAATAAGAATCACAATCAGTTATTGAGACAAAAATTTCATTCAATTAAAAATACATTAGAGAAAATATTTGTAACAAAAGAAGAAGACACATTAATAAATATTGAGAAAATAAAGGAGATTTTTGAGGATAGAAAAAAACAAATTAAGTTATTGGGATGTGATAAAGAGGTTTCAAGAACATTAATTGCCAACTATCTGCATATGAGTATTAATCGATTGTTTATTGAAAATAACAGATGGTATGAGTTCTGTACTTATGATGCATTGGAAAAACTTTATAAAAGTTGTATTGCTCGTCAAATGGAAGATGTCTAATCCTTCTTAATATGCAAGAATTAGTAAAAAATATCTAAATTCACACCTCACAAAAATTCCTAATTCCTAAATTCTAACTCCTAATTGCAAAAATGAAATTCCCTTTCTACAAACAACCCGACCACAAAGACTGCGGACCCACTTGTTTGCGCATTATTGCAAAATATTACGGGAAAAGTATTCCTTTTTTTCTGCTGATTTAACCGTCCGGAACTCAATCCGCAGGAATTGTCGTAAGGTTTAAAGCAATATAAATCCATATATTTGCGCTATATTTTTAAAAACAATGGCAAAACTTACTTCAAGAGCCGAAGATTACAGCAAATGGTACAATGAACTCGTGGTGAAGGCTGATTTGGCGGAAAATTCGGGAGTTCGCGGATGTATGGTCATCAAACCCTACGGATATGCGATTTGGGAAAAAATGAGAGACGAACTCGATAGAAAATTCAAAGAAACCGGACACGAAAACGCGTATTTCCCGCTGTTCGTTCCGAAAAGTCTTTTTGAAGCCGAAGAAAAAAACGCTGAAGGTTTTGCCAAAGAATGTGCTGTGGTTACGCATTATCGCTTAAAAACCGATCCCAAAAATCCGAAAAAACTCATCGTAGATCCCGAAGCAAAATTGGAAGAAGAACTCATCGTGCGCCCCACTTCCGAAGCCATTATTTGGAATACTTACAAAAATTGGATTCAATCTTACAGAGATTTGCCGATTCTCATCAACCAATGGGCAAACGTGGTTCGCTGGGAAATGAGAACCCGATTGTTTCTGCGAACGGCGGAATTTCTTTGGCAAGAGGGACACACCGCTCACGCCACAAAACAAGAAGCGGTGGAAGAAACCGAAAAAATGTTGAACGTTTATGCCGATTTTGCTGAAAATTTTATGGCAATGCCCGTGATTAAAGGAATTAAAACGCCCAACGAACGTTTTGCCGGAGCCGAAGAAACCTATTGTATCGAAGCGATGATGCAAGACGGAAAGGCTTTGCAAGCGGGAACTTCGCATTTTTTGGGACAAAATTTCGCCCAAGCCTTCGATGTAAAATTCGCCAACAAAGAAGGAAAAATAGAATACGCGTGGGCAACTTCGTGGGGCGTTTCCACAAGATTGATGGGCGCTTTGATTATGGCTCATTCAGACGATTTCGGATTGGTTTTGCCGCCGACTTTAGCCCCGATTCAAGTGGTCATCGTTCCGATTTTTAAAGGCGAAGAACAACTGCAACAGATTGATAATGTGGCTTTTGAAATTCAATCTAAATTAAAAAACAAAGGCATTTCCGCGAAATACGACAACCGAACCGAAAACAAACCGGGTTGGAAATTTGCGGAATACGAACTGAAAGGTGTTCCCGTGAGAATTGCGATTGGCGCGAGAGATTTGGAAAATAAATCCGTAGAAGTGGCTCGCAGAGATACTTTAACCAAAGAAATCGTGGCGATTGAAAACCTCGAAAATCATATTGAAAATTTATTAAAAACGATTCAAAAAGAAATTTACGACAGAGCGTTGAAATTTCGAGAAGAAAACATTACAAAAGCCGATTCCTACGAAGAATTTAAAAAAAATCTGGAAGAAAAAGGCGGTTTTGTGTATGCGCATTGGGACGGAACTCCCGAAGAAGAAGAGCAAATAAAAGAAGAAACCAAAGCCACCATTCGTTGCATTCCATTGGATAATAAATTGGAAGACGGCATTTCCATGATTTCCGGAAAACCCTCCAAACAAAGAGTGATTTTTGCAAGAGCGTATTGATGACGGCCGGTTTTTTACTGTAATTTCAAATCTATAATCTATAATTTATAATTTAAAAAATCTTACACCAAAAAATGCAGCATTTTCATCGATTGAAAATTTCAAAATACCGCAAGGAAACCAACGATTGCACACACATCAGTTTTGAAATTCCCGAAAATTTGAAACATGAATTTCTCTTTAAACAAGGGCAATACATCAATGTTCGATTCGTTTTTGACGGCGAAGATTTACGACGTTCTTATTCTATCGTGAACGCGCCATCCGGCGGAAATTCGGAATTGGAAATTTTGGTAAAACACATCGAAAGTGGCGCGGTTTCCAAGCATTTGAATCAAAATGTAAAATTGGGAGACGAAATCGAAGTGATGCCTCCGCAAGGTCATTTTTTCACGAATCATCACGTTTCAAATCAAAAAAAATATGTGGGAATTGCGGCAGGCAGCGGAATTTCTCCGGTTTTGTCGAACATCGTGGAAGCCCTGAATCAAGAGCCGAAAAGCAATGCTTATTTATTTTTCGGAAACCGAAGTTTTAAAGATATTATTTTTCGTGAAAAAATAGACGCTTTGGCTGAAAAATTTTCGGGAAGATTAAAAGTAATTTACCTGATTTCCCGCGAAAGACACAGTGAAGATCCGCTTTTTGAAGGCAGAATTTCGGCGGAAAAATTGGATGCACTTTTTGAAAGATTTCCGGAAATTCCGATTCGGGAAAGCACGTTTTTTATTTGCGGACCGGCGGAAATGATTAAAGAAATTTCAGAACATTTAAAAATCGATAAAAAAATTCCGCCGCTTCAAGTTTTGTATGAATATTATTCGCCGCCGGATGATGAAGATAGTGCGGAACGAAGCGACGAATTTAAAAAAATCCCGAATGTTGAAAGTTTTGTAACCTTAATTATTGACGATGATGAATACGATTTTCATCTCAATTCCAAAAAGGAAAGTATTTTGGAAAAGGCGTTGAAAGAAGAACTTCCGGTTCCGTTTTCGTGTAAAGGCGGTGTTTGCTGCACTTGCAAAGCGCAGGTGATAAAAGGCGAAGTTTTTATGGAGAAAAATTATGCGCTCACGGAAGATGAATTGGCGAGAGGTTTCGTGCTTTCGTGCCAATCTCACCCGATTACAAATGTAGTAACGCTGAGTTTTGATGTTTGATATAATTGTGATTTAAAGATTCTAAAATTTAAAAATCACCAATAATAAATAAATGAAGATTAAATTCACAATACTTGTTGGATTTTTCTCTGTTTTGATGTTGTTCGGACAGAACGAAGAATGTTGCGAAACATTGTTTATGAGGGTTATATTTTAACAGAATCGAACGAAAAGCAGGATATAAGTTTGAATTTTTTAGTTCTGTCGGATTCCACAATGGTCGGTTCATATTATTACGAACCGAGTTTGGGTTCGGACTCGGTTGAGATTGCTCCATATTATCACGAATCGCCTTATAGTTCGTTGAAATTAGTTGGTAAATTGCATCCTGATTTTTCATTTTATTGGGTTGAACGTACTGAAACAGACAGTATAACAGGATTTTTTGAAGGTAAACTGAGTTTGGATTTCAAATTTGCCGCAGGAAAACGGTCGGACAAAAAAGAGGAAAAATTCTATAATTTTGAAATCAAGCAAGTTACAGGTAAATCTTATTGGGACTACATAAAAAAGAATCGAGGTTTATATGAATATAAAAACTTAGATGAAGCCATTGAAAATAAACACAAAGTATTAAGTATTGACGTGGAAAATCAACACCTCAAAAAATTACCGAATGAATTATCGCAATTGGATAAAATAGTTTCAATAAATCTATTGGGGAATTATTTCGAGTCTTTTCCTACGGTTTTAAGTCAGTTGACAACTCTCGACGAAATTTCTTTAAGTTCCAATCGGTTAAAAAAAATCAGCAACAAAATCGGACGTTTAAAAAATCTTCGAATATTGATAATGAACTTTAATCAACTTAAGAAACTCCCTAAAGAAATCGGAGAATTAACCAATCTTTTGTATCTGGATATTGGAAATAATCAATTAACAAGTTTGCCGGAAGAAATAAAATATTTGACAAATTTACAGGAACTCCATATCAATAGAAACCAATTAAGCGAAACAGAAAAGCAAAGAATACGAACACTATTGCCGAAATGTGTAATTCATTTTGAATAAAATTTAGAATGATTTATCTATTCTCAATATTTCCTGATTGTCAAATCAAAAAAAATTATTGAACACGGATTAAATTTATTAAATTAGCACAATATAAAAACATTGCATCATACATTTTACATTAATACAAAACAAAACCAATGGAAAAATTTTTAGAATACGTTCACGCAGAAAACAAAGTAGAGCCGAAAGATTTGATGCCGGAAGATTACAGAAAACTTTTGGTTCGGCAGATTTCACAACACGCTCATTCCGAAGTAGTTGGAATGTTGCCGGAAGCAAATTGGATCACAAGAGCGCCTTCACTTCGCAGAAAAATGGCGCTTCTCGCAAAAATTCAAGATGAAGGCGGACACGGACTTTATCTTTACGCCGCCACCGAAACTTTGGGAGACGGAAAAATCACTGCCGACCGCGATTCTACTTATGAAGATATGCTCGCCGGAAAAGCAAAATATTCCAGCATTTTTAATTATCCGGCGTTGAGTTGGGCGGATATCGGAGCCATCGGTTGGTTGGTGGACGGCGCGGCGATTATGAATCAAGTGATGTTGATGGGAAATTCCTACGGTCCGTATTCTCGAGCGATGGTCAGGATTTGCAAAGAAGAATCTTTTCATCAGCGTCAAGGCTACGAAATTTTACTCACGCTTTGCAGAGGAACAGAACAGCAAAAACAACTTGCACAAGACGCTTTGAACCGATTTTGGTGGCCTGCTTTGATGATGTTCGGTCCGAATGACGACCACTCTCCAAATTCCCAAAAATCTATGAATTACTTTGTAAAACGCGAGAGCAACGACAGCCTTCGCCAGCGTTTCATAGACGTTACCGTTCCGCAAGCCGAATATTTGGGGCTAAAAGTTCCGGACGAAAAACTGAAATGGAACGAAGAACGCGGACACTACGATTTCGGAGAAATGCCTTGGGAAGAATTTGAAAATGTTTTAAAAGGAAACGGACCCTGCAACAAACAACGCCTCGAAGTCAAGCGAAAAGCCCGCGAGGAAAACGCTTGGGTGAAAGAAGCAGCGATGGCTTTTGCAGGGAAAATTTGAGTTCCGAAGCATGAAATGGAAATTTGTGTTTCATTCTTCTAATAACTAATCTATTACATTTATTTTTTGTATTCCTTTAATAAGTTGTAATCGGCTCGACATCGGTTGTAAGCAAAGTTCGTTTTTCATTGGAAAATTTTGGATGATGTTGTGATTATTTTTCATCCGTGTTCGGACTATATTTTTATTGCTAATTCCAGATATCCGCCAAATCCTTTTTCGATAATTTTTTGCAGCGTAGAAACACGAACGTCTTTAATATTGTTTTCAATTCGTGAAATGTAGCCCTTGTTTGTACCGACTTTTTCGGCGAGTTCTTCTTGCGTCATTCCCTTTTCAATTCGGGCTTTTTGAAGAATAAACCCAAGTTTAAACTCGTCATAACCTTTTTCAAAAGTTTCGCGTTTTTGGGTTCCTCTTTTGCCATATTGTTCATCTACAAATTGGTCAAGAGATTTCAAATTTTTATTCATATCGTTTTATTTTTTGTTTTTGGAAATTGTGATTTCCAGTTCATATTCTTTTTTTATTTTTAACGCTTTTTCTATCTCCTGTTTTGGTGTTTTTTTTGTTTTTTTCTGAAAACCGTTTGCTAACACCACCAATTTTCCTTCGTCAAAAAAACAGAAAATTCTGTAAATGTCGCTTCCAAACTGAACTCTGATTTCGTACAGACCGTCTGTTCCTTCAAGATATTTAAAATATTCTGTCGGAACTTGTTGTATTGTTTCAATGATTCTAAATGTCCACAGAATTTTTTCTTTTACTTTCTGCTTTTGTTTTTCATAAAAGTTAGAAAAGTAATCTTTATACAAAAATATCTGTCGTATTTTTTCATTTTCCATACCGAATACAAAGATATTTAAAGTTGTCCGATAATACAACATCTAAACCGATATTTTTCATGAGCAAGAGTTATTTTAATAATCGTAACTTCAAAAACTTCCAATTTTTTACAAGTTTTTGAAGTTCATTTTTCATTGGGAAATCTTGTTTTATTTATGGCTTCACGATTTCAAATTGAATGTTTGACTTTAATGTATGAATATTGATTTAAAAATTTAAAAATTGCTACACTGCTAAATTGTTACATTAAAGAAACCTCACATCGCGAATATTCAGATAATGTGTTACGTTTCCTTTCCAATGGTTTTCTTCGAGCGTGAAAGCGAGGTCGAATTTTTTTTCGCGGAAATCGTCTGCAAAATGTCCTAATTTGAAGCCGACACATTCTATATTTCTGCCGGTAGATTCTTGCCGAATGTAGAATTTGATGTGGTTGTTTTCTTTGCCCATCGTTTTTACGATTCCCGAAACCGATTGATTTTTCAGTGCCAAAATCGGCTTCATATTTTGCGGACCAAACGGTGCCAATTTTCGATGAAAATTAAAAAAATCGCGGTTCAGATTGTCGATGTCAATCACCGTATCGATTTCTATGCTCGGCTCTTTTTGATGTTCTTTTATTTTTTCGGAAACCACTTTTTCAAATTTAATTTTAAACGGCTCGAATTTATCTTTTTCCATCGAAAGCCCTGCTGCAGCCTGATGTCCGCCAAATTTCAAAAACAAATCCGAACAAAGATCGAGGGCTTCGTGAACGTCAAAATCCGAAATAGATCTTGCGGAGGCTACCAATTCTCCGTTGTTTCCGTCTGTAAAAACCAAAGTCGGTTTGTAATACGTTTCCGTCAATCTGGAAGCCACAATTCCGATGACGCCTTTGTTCCAATTCGCATCGTAAACTACGGTCGTGAAATTGTTTTCTTGTTGATTTTCAACAATTTGGTTGAGTGCCGATTGTGTGGAATTAAGGTCTAATTCTCGGCGTTCGTCGTTCAGATTAATGATGTCGTCCACGATTTGGTGAGCGTTTTTCAGATTGTCGGAAATCATCAGTTCCACAGCGGCTTTTGCGTGTTTTATTCTTCCTGCCGCATTGATTTTCGGAGCGATGTCAAACACGATATTTGAGATTTCAAACGTGGAGAGTTTGTCTTGCGGAATCAGCAATCTGAGTCCTAATTTTCGGGTTTTTCGTAAAGTTTTCAAACCGAGTTGCGCCAAAACCCTGTTTTCGCCCGTCATTGCTACAATATCGGCGGCGATGGAAATGGCGAGCAAATCCGTGAGTTCGTAGAGTTCGCTTTCGGGAATTTTATAAATTGTATTCAAGCCTTGACAAAGTTTAAAACCAACGCCGCAGCCGGAAAGTTCTTTGTAGGGATATCGGCAATCTTTTCTTTTGGGGTCGAGAACGGCGTAAGCCTTCGGAATTTCATCTCCGGGCAAATGGTGGTCGCAAATGATGAAATCCACGTTTAAAGAATTGGCGTAATCTATTCTGTTTGAGGCTTTTATCCCGCAATCTAAAGCAATGATTAAAGAAAATCCGTTTTCTTTTGCAAAATCAATACCTTCGGTAGAAATGCCGTAGCCTTCGGAGTTTCGGTCAGGAATATAAAAATCGAGGTATTTTTTATCTACAATTTTGCTGAGGTAAAGAAACATCAGGGCAACGGCGGTGGTTCCGTCCACATCGTAATCGCCGTAAATCAGGATTTTCTCGCCGTTTTCGATAGCCGTTGCAATTCTGTCCACCGCTTTTTGCATATCTGCCATCAGAAACGGATTGTGAATATCGCCCAAATTCGGTTTAAAAAATTCTCTGGCTTTTTGATAATTATCAATGCCTCGCAGCACCAGAATTTTGGATTCAAAAGTTCCGAAACCGATAGACGAACTCATTCTGTCCACCGTTTCTTCGTCGGGTTCCGGTTTGTAAATCCATTTTTGGTGCATA
>JAITMJ010000058.1 GCA_031277475.1 Flavobacteriaceae bacterium | reverse complement strand
AACAAGAACTCAAAAATTATCAATATAAAATTAACCTAAGACCCAGAAAATTATTAAACTTTATTTCCCCTTTATTTCTATTGAATACTATTTTATAACTTTGGGGGGGGAATCTATCTTTAAACCTGCTTTAATTTCTTTTTTAAGTCTTTGAAGAAAAATCGTAATTTTGCGCATTATTAAAATTAAGTATGAATAAAACCATAAAAATCGTTTCGCTTTTCGTTGTGATAATGCTGAACTTCGGAACGAAAATGCAGGCTCAACTGCAAAAAGGTCAATTGGTGGACGGAATTGCAGCCGTAATCGGCGATGAAATCGTGTTGGAATCGGATATTGAAGATCAAGCCAATTACGCTAAACAACAAGGTGCCGATGTTTCCGACAAATGCGAATTTTTAGACGGAATTATCGGAAATAAAATCCTGATTTATGAAGCCAAAAGAGATACGCTGATAGAAGACAGAAGTTCGGCGATTAAAGAAATGGCGGCTACAAAATACAAGCAAATTCTCTCCCAATTTCCGGACGAAAAAACGATGCTTTCCACTTACAAATTCCGTACTTCATACGAAATGAAAACCGCCATCGAAAAAATAGATACCGACAATTATTACGGACAGCAAAAATACGGAAGAATCACGGAAAAAGCAGACGTTACGCCAAATGAAGTAACCGATTTTTTTGAAATGTACAAAACCCAGTTTCCGAGAGTGAAAGATGAAGTTACATTAGCGCAAATCAGTGTGTATCCGAAACTTACAGATGAACACAAACAGGAACTCATCGACAAACTGAAACGCATAAAACAAGACATCGAAAACGGCGAAAGTTTCGAAAGCCAAGCACGAATTTATTCCGAAGATCCGGGTTCGGCTGCGAACGGCGGACTGATGACGAATATTTCCAAAGGACAAATGGTGAAACCTTTTGAAGCGGCTGCGCTCAATCTTCAAGAAGGCGAAATTTCCGATCCTGTGGAATCCGAATTTGGCTATCACCTCATTCAACTTGTAAAAAAAAGCGGAAGAATCTACAATGCAAGCCATATTCTTCTGAAAACCGAACCGACAGCCGCCGAAATTGAATCCGCAAAAAAAGAATTGGACAGCATCAAAACATTGATTAAAGACGGAAAACTTTCGTTTAAAGAAGCAGCGTTCAGATTTTCAGACGATAAAAATACCAAGTTCAATGCGGGAATTATAGCTTCCGGAAGCGGCGATAAAATCGAAAAATCAAGACTTCCCGCGATTATTTCCTACCAAATTGCCGGACTGAACAAAGGCGATATGACGGACGTTTTTGAAAGCGAACTCGACCGCAGAAAAACCGTAACTTTTATGCGTGTAGAAGGCACTTTTCCGGAACATCAAGTAACGTTGGAAACCGATTACGACAGGATAAAACAAATGGCGCTCGACAAAAAAATGGGCGAAATCGTGGATAAATGGATCAAAGAAAAAGTTCCCGAAATCTTCATCTCGATAAACGGCAGATACAATAATTGTACTTTCAAAGAAAGATGGGGAAAATAAATTTGCCGCCGACTGATTGCGATTGGATTAAACCTTGAATTTTTGAACCCTGAATTTTGAATTAAAGAAAATGTTCCGAACACACACTTGCGGCGAACTCTCGCCGAAAAATCTGAATGAAAACGTATCGCTTTGCGGCTGGGTGCAAACCATTCGCGACAAAGGTTTTATGATTTGGATTGATTTGCGAGACCGATACGGAATCACGCAATTGGTGTTCGACGAAGAACGCTCGTCAAAAGAATTGCAAGAGCAAGCGAGAACTTTGGGGCGAGAATTTGTAATCCGAATCGAAGGAAAAGTGATTGAAAGAAGTTCCAAAAATCCGAAAATCCCGACCGGAGAAATCGAAATTTTGGTAGAAAAATTAACGATTTTAAATGAATCTCAACTTCCGCCTTTCACCATCGAAGATGAAACAGACGGCGGCGAAGAACTCCGAATGAAATTTCGCTATTTGGACATCCGCAGAAATCCGGTGAAAAACAAATTGATTTTCCGCCACGAAATCGCACAAAAAGTCCGAAACTATCTTTCCAACGAAGGTTTCATCGAAATCGAAACGCCGGTTTTAATTAAATCAACTCCGGAAGGCGCACGGGATTTTGTGGTTCCAAGCCGAATGAATCCGGGGCAATTTTATGCGCTGCCGCAATCTCCGCAAACGTTTAAACAACTTTTGATGGTCGGCGGAATGGACAAATATTTTCAAATCGTGAAATGTTTCCGCGATGAAGATTTGAGAGCTGACCGACAGCCGGAATTCACACAAATAGACTGCGAAATGGCGTTTGCCGAACAAGAAGATATTTTGAACATTTTTGAAGGCATGACGAAAATGCTGCTGAAAGACATCACCGGAAAAGATTTTCAAAATTTTCCGAGAATGACGTTTGCCGAAGCGATGAAAAAATACGGAAACGACAAGCCTGATACGCGTTTCGGAATGCAATTCGCAGAACTGAACGACTTGGTGAAAGGTAAAGATTTTAAAATTTTTGACGATGCGGAATTGGTCGTTGGAATTAATGTAGAAAACGGTGCGGAATTTACCCGAAAACAAATTGATGAATTGACGGATTGGGTGAAACGCCCTCAAATAGGTGCTTCCGGAATGGTTTGGATTAAATTTCAAAATGATGGAATTTTAACTTCGTCCGTAAATAAATTTTATTCCGAAGAAGATTTAAAGAAAATCGGCGAAAAATTCGGGGCAAAAGCAGGAGATTTAATGTTCATAATGAGCGGCGAAACCCAAAAAGTGAGAACCCAACTTTCCGCACTCCGAATGGAACTCGGAAACAAACTCGGCTTGAGAAAACCCAACGAATTTGCTCCGCTTTGGATTGTGGATTTTCCGCTTTTGGAATGGAACGAAGAAACCGCGCGTTTTCATGCGATGCATCATCCGTTCACTTCGCCGAAAACCGAAGATATTCCGCTTTTGGAAACCCATCCCGAAAACGCCAGAGCAAACGCTTACGACCTCGTGCTGAACGGAAACGAAATCGGCGGCGGCTCTATCAGGATTTTTAACGAAACCTTGCAATCCAAAATGTTTGATTTGCTCGGATTTTCCAAAGAAGAAGCGGAAAATCAATTTGGATTTTTGATGAACGCCTTTAAATTCGGAGCACCGCCGCACGGTGGTTTGGCTTTCGGGTTGGACAGGTTGGTCGCCATTTTAGACGGAAACGAAGTGATTCGGGACTACATCGCTTTTCCAAAAAACAATTCCGGACGAGACGTGATGATAGACGCACCTTCCGAAATCGGGAAAGAACAATTGGACGAATTGAATATAAATTTGAAACTTTAATAATCGTTTAATTTCCTCAAAACATATCTTGTATGATTCCTGTTTATGAAACAACAGACGGAGCGTATTTAATCACGACAGACACTTCCAAAATGGATGTAGATACCATTCATCAATATTTATCGGAAGAATCTTATTGGGCGAAAAATATTCCTTTGAATGTTGTGAAGCGTTTTATGCAACATTCTTTTTGTTTTGCGGTGATTTTCAATGAGAAACAAATCGGTTTTGCCCGTTTAATCACAGATTACACCACATTTGCTTATTTGGCAGACGTATTTATTTTGCCGGAATTCAGAGGAAAAGGATTATCCAAAAAATTATTAAAATTCATACACGCCAATCCCGAATTGCAAGGCTTGAGAAGATGGATTTTGGCAACAAGAGATGCCCATGAATTATACGAACAATTCGGTTGGATAAAATTTACCGACGAACAAACGCAACGCTTTATGCAAAAGCATAATCCCGATGTTTATGAAATTGCATAGGACTTCTTGCCGTCGGATGTCGGCTTTTTTAATTTTGAATATCTTGTAACAATTTTTGAAAAATTTGTAAAAAGTCATTATGAAAACTGATTTAATTGATATTTTCATATAAGAATCTCAATCACATAATTCGCACTTTTGTCCTCGAAACTTTGAATGTAAAAAAAACAAAAAACATTTGATAAATCAAATGTTTCTTTATATTTTGGGTGACTGACCGGAATCGAACCGGCGACCTTCAGGACCACAATCTGACGCTCTAACCAACTGAGCTACAACCACCGTTTGCGGGTGCAAATATAGCATTTTTTTGGGAAATTATAAAACTATTCCGTCAAAATTTTTGAATGCCAATAGTTTTTCCGCCGTAAAACCTTCGGCAAAATCCACGCCGGAAAGTCGTCCCAAATCTTGTGCGCGATACGTCAAACTTTCCATAAAATCTTTCGTGGCAATCATCGTCATCGGCTCAGCGGAATCGGGATTATAAAATTGAGATTTATACGCCAAACAGGCTTCGAGTTTTTTATCTAAAAACCCCGAAATATCCACCACAAAATCCGGCGAAATATTTTTCCATTGGATGTAATGAAAAACCTGTTTTGGTCTCCAAACTTCCTGAATTTCACCATTGAACGAGGTTTCTATTTTTCGCAATCCGGAAAGAAAACACGCATCGGAAATCAATTTTGAGGCTTTTGCGTGGTCGGGATGTCGGTCTTCCACGGCGTTTGCAAACACGATTTTCGGCTGATATTTGCGAATCATTTTTACGATTTTTAATGCAGATTCTTCGGAATTTTCAATAAATCCGTCTTTCATTTTCAGATTTTCCCGAGCAGAAATTCCCAAAATTTCGGCGGCATTTTCTGCTTCTTGTTTTCTGGTTTCCGGAGTTCCGCGCGTCCCGAGTTCGCCTTGTGTCAAATCTAAGATGACTGCGGTTTTTCCTTCGGAAATCAGTTTTGCAAGGGTTCCGCCGCAACCCAACTCCACATCGTCCGGATGTGCGCCAATCGCTAAAATATCTGTTTTCATTTTTTTCAAGTTTTGAGTTTCAAGTTTCGGAATTTGCAAACCCCAAAATTCTTTCAATCTTTAAATTAATAAATTACCCATATCCCATCGCAAAACTGAACACGATAATTCCCAAAACGATAAAGGAAATGATTACATAAGTGAAATCTTTTTCTTTCAAAAAGCCGATGAGCACGAAGATAATCCGCATTACGGGCGTGATGATTAAAAATAAAATTCCCAACTGAATGATGCCCATTCCTTCTAATTTGCTAAGCGAAATCCAAAAATAATGAAACACTTTTGTGTGAACCGGAGGTGCCAATTCGCTGTAATCTTTCGGCATTTTGAAACCTTCCAAAAACAATTTCACAAACCCGATGAGTGAAGTGGCGACGGAAAGCACAACGCCCGTTCTGAGGAGATTTCCTACGGAACGTTTCAAATCCAAATCTGTAAAATTTCGTTTTTTCATCATTTAAAATTTTTATGGATTCCGTTGTACATCATATAAATCGAAATTATCGTAACCACAATGCTGAACGTTACTTTCAGTTTTTTGGTTTTGGAAGTCATCAGCGTTTTTGAACCGATATAACTTCCGAAAATCACGCCGATCAGAACCGGAGCCGCCAAAACGGGAATGATTTCCCCGCGTTGAAAATAAATCAGCGTGCTTGCAACGGCAGTTACGCCAATCATAAAATTGCTGGTGGTGGTGGAAACTTTAAAGGGAAGTTTCATCAGATTGTCCATTGCCAAAACTTTCAATGCTCCGGAACCGATTCCCAAAAGTCCGGACATCACTCCCGCGAAACACATCATAAAAAATCCCACCACCGAATTTCGCGCGGAATAGGTTTTCATCGCGCCGTCTTTATCGGGAAAAGTTCCGTAGAGTTTCAATTTGCTTTCCAAACTTTTTTTGATGATGGGTTCTTGATGGTCGGGTTTTCCTTTTAAATTTATTAACACGGTGAAAATCAGCAAACTTGCAAAAATAATGGCGATGGTATTTCCGTTGAGATGTCCCGAAATAAAAGCACCGCCGATGGCTCCCATCGTGGTTGCGATTTCCAAAAATATCCCGATTCTCATATTGGTAAAACCTTCTTTCACGAAAGCAACCGCCGCTCCGGAGGAAGTTCCGATGACGGAAATCAGTGAAGCGCCGATGGCGTAATGCACGGGAACATCAAATCCCAAAGTGAGCAGCGGAATGATGATGACACCGCCGCCAAGTCCCGTCAGCGAGCCGAGCAATCCTGCGGAAACCGCACCGAGAAACAAAATAAAAATTTCGAGCATTTTGCAAAGATAATTAAAAGACACAAGACATGAGACAACAGAGCAAACACATTCGGGTCAGTACATTAAAATCTTAAATATTTGCCATAAAAAAGTTAAAAATATTTAATGACTATAAAATATTTAATATAATTTGTTGAAAATCAATATTTTGTATTTAAAAGCGTCTCTCTATACGAAAGGTGTTTTTTTAATTTTAATGTGTTTGACCTAAGTCTTTGAAAAGTAGCCGTTATACTTTCCAAAAAAAAACTAAATTTGTGGGGCTTAATCGCTTTGTCAAAGTTCAAAATTTTTGACAAAGTTTTTTAAACAAAAACCAAATTCAAAAAATGTTCTACGACCACCGCCGGATTGAAAAAAAATGGCAGAAATTTTGGCTGGAAAAGCAAACTTTCAAAAGCGAAAATCCCAAAATAGAAAGCCAATCACCAAAAACCAACAGCCAACCGCCAAAATTCTATGTTTTGGATATGTTTCCGTATCCTTCCGGAGCCGGACTTCACGTCGGGCATCCGCTCGGCTACATCGCTTCGGATATTTATGCGAGGTTTAAAAGACATCAAGGTTTCAACGTTTTGCATCCGATTGGTTACGACAGTTTCGGACTTCCCGCCGAACAATACGCCATCCAAACGGGACAACATCCGGCGATTACCACAGAACAAAACATTGCGAGATATGAGGAACAATTAAAAAAAATCGGTTTTTCATTCGATTGGAACAGAGAAATAAGAACTTCCGATCCTTCATATTATAAATGGACACAATGGATTTTTATCGAATTGTTTCATTCGTGGTACAATAAAAATACCGATAAAGCCGAACCGATTTCAACACTAATCCAACATTTTGAAATATCCGGAACGGAACATTTGAACGCCTGCGAAACGGAAAAATTGGATTTCGATGCCGAAGATTGGAACACTGCTCCCGAATCCGAAAAACAAGATATTTTGCTGAATTACAGAATGGCTTACCGCTCGGAAACTACCGTGAATTGGTGTCCCGCTTTGGGAACGGTTCTCGCCAATGATGAAGTGAAAGACGGAAAATCCGAACGCGGCGGTTTTCCGGTTTACCAAAAAAAAATGATGCAATGGAGCATGAGAATTTCCGCCTATTCCGAAAGATTACTGCAAGGTTTAAATAAAATCGACTGGCCGCAACCGCTGAAAGATTCCCAAGAATATTGGATTGGGAAGTCGATGGGAGCGGAAATCAAATTCCATATCCTCACCCCCGACCCCTCTCCAAAGGAGAGGGGAGACGGCGACGTTCCAAAAGAAAAACCACATTTTCTAACCGGCGGAGATTACTCAAGAATATTGCTTCAACACGCCAAAAATATGAGGCATCAACCAACAGAAGCAGAAGATACATTATGGCAATTTTTAAGAAATAGAAATTTGCGAGATAAATTCCGAAGACAGCATTTGATTGAAGACTATATTGTTGATTTTGTGTGTCTTGAAAAAAAATTGGTTATAGAAGTTGATGGCGAACATCATCACGAAAAAGAACAAAAAGAATTTGATGAATTAAGAACCAAATATTTGAATTTTTTCGGATATAAAGTGTTGAGATTCAATAATAAAGAAGTTATTGAAAATTTGACGGATGTATTAAAAAAAATAAAATCCGAATTACAAAATTCTTCTTATGTTCGGGGCGAAAATAAAGCCCCTCTCTCCTTTGGAGAGGGGTTGGGGGTGAGGATTTTCACAACACGTCCCGACACCATTTTTGGAGCCACTTTTATGGTTTTGGCACCGGAACATCCTTTGGTTCAGGATTTGACAACCGATGAACAAAAATCCGAAATCGAAAATTACATCTCGGAAACTTCCAAAAAAACCGAACGCGACCGATTGGCTGATGTGAAAACCGTGTCCGGAGCATTTACCGGAAGTTTTGCCGAAAATCCTTTTACCGGAAAAAAAATGCCGATTTATATCTCGGATTATGTGTTGATGAGCTACGGAACAGGCGCAGTGATGGCAGTTCCGGCGCACGACGAACGCGATCATCGCTTTGCGAAAAAATTCGGTTTGGAAATCACAAAAGTGGTGGAAACGGATGTGGATGTTCAGCAAGAATCCTTTGATTCTAAAGATTCGGTTTGCATCAATTCGGATTTTTTAAACGGATTAAATTACGAAAATGCAAAATCCAAAATCATACAAGAAATTGAAAATCAAGAAATTGGATTTGGAACGATAAATTACAAACAGCGCGATGCCGTTTTTTCCCGACAAAGATATTGGGGCGAACCGGTTCCGATTTATTATAAAAACAAAACGCCTTACACGCTTCCGATTTCCGCATTGCCGCTGGAATTGCCGGAAGTTGAAAACTACAAACCGACCGAAAATGGAGATCCGCCGCTCGGAAATGCGAAAAAATGGCATTGGCTTCCGGACGATGAAAATTCAAATTCGGGAAAAGTGGTTTCCGAAATGGAATGGGAAGCCTCTCCTTTGGGGAGGTTTGGAGGGGAAATCGAACTTTCTACAATGCCCGGTTGGGCGGGAAGTTCGTGGTATTTTTTGCGATATATGGATCCCGAAAATTCCCGAGAATTTTGTGCAAAAGATTTGTCGGATTATTGGGGGCAAGTGGATTTGTACATCGGCGGAAGCGAGCACGCCACGGGACATTTGCTGTATTCTCGATTTTGGAATATGTTTTTGAAAGATCGAGGTTGGATCAATCAAGACGAGCCGTTTAAAAAACTCATCAATCAAGGAATGATTTTGGGGATGAGCGCTAAAATTTTTCAATTGGCGTTTAATTATCTGGGAGATGATAATTCTATAGAAATTAAAAATGAATTAATAAGATTAGTATCAGATAATCCACAAGTTTTAATTTCCGCAACTCTTGCTGAAAAAATTAAAAATAAAGAAACTGATGACTGGGTTTATATAGAAGATTTGGACGAACATCTGAAAAATGAAATAATAAAATATTTTGACCTAAAAGATTCTATGATTGAAAATTTTGTTGTTTCAAAATATTTAATGCTTTATCCGGAACATATTGATATTAAATATGTTGATGCAAATAATAATTTAGATATTGAAAATTTACTTAACGACCCAAGGACTTTTACTTTAAAAAAATATAATTTTATCAAAGAAAAAAATGGAGATTTTAAGGCATTTCGCGAAGTCGAAAAAATGTCCAAATCCAAATACAATGTTGTGAATCCGGACGATATTTGCGAGGAATACGGCGCGGATTGTTTGCGACTTTATGAAATGTTTCTCGGTCCGATAGAGCAATCGAAACCATGGAACACACAAGGTTTGAGCGGTGTTTACGGATTTTTGAAAAGGTTTTACAATCTGTATTTCGACGGCGATGCGTTTTCCGTTTCCGATGATGAACCCACCAAAGCCGAATACAAAATTTTGCACACTTTAATTAAAAAATTCTTGTACGATGTGGAGCATTTCTCGTTTAATACGTCTGTTTCGCAATTTATGATCGCCGCAAACGAACTCCAAAAACTGAAATGCCGCAAACGCAAAATTCTGGAACCTTTGGCTGTTGTGATTTCTCCTTATGCACCGCATATTTGCGAGGAATTGTGGGAAAATTTGGGACACAAAGAAAGCATAGAATTTGCAAGTTTTCCCGAATTGAACGAGGAATATTTAGCGGAAGACGAGATAGAATATCCGGTGAGTTTCAATGGAAAAATGAAGTTTAAACTGAACCTTCCGGCAGATTTCACGCCGCAACAAATCGAAGAATCCGCATTAAACGATGAAAGAGTGATTAAAAATCTCGAAGGAAATCCGCCGAAAAAAGTGATTGTGGTTCCGAAAAAGGTGATTAATATTGTGGTGTGATTATTTTATAATTTCATAAAAATATCGTGTGTCCCTTTGCATTCCTGTATTTCTGGAAAGCAGTATTACAATGTAATCGGTTCCATATTTATAGCAAGAATAAGATAGTCCATAAAAATCTTCAAAAGTTGGCGGATTATCTCCTATCATTTCTACAAATTTCAGTTTATATTTTTTATCCTCGACCATTATAGTATCAATATCGGCAGGATATATCTTTTCTCGCATCCTTGTTCTTTCCATAGAAAAAACTTTTTCGGAATATTTTATGAATAAACTGTCGGGAGATTCGCCACTTACAACACGATGTTTTTGTCCAAAAACAAAATTTGAGATGACTATTGAAATTAAAATTATCAAGTTTTTCATCTTGCGGAATATTCGTCAAAGATAACAAATCGTAAAAAAAATCGTATTATATTATTGTAAATTTTAAAATATAGTTATTCCGTAAACCAACAAACCAACTTGTAAAGAAAAATAGCCGATATCAAAAGCATAAGTTTTCTTTGAAAAAAAACCGTTTTTAACTGTTAAATTCGGTTGTGAAAATCAATAATAAATCCATAGAAAAACCGGTCTTTTGGTAACTTTCAGTTTGGTGTCCAAATAAGTCATCGTTTCATTATCGGTAACGGGGCAGCCGAAACTCCAACCCATGGGCAAATGGTTCGGATATATTTCATCTGAAGAAACCGGCGTAAAGGAATGAAGCACAATAATTCGTTTAAAAGCGTTGCTGTTACCGGTTTCCAAACCATGCAATTTATAATGCACGTTGATTCCGTATTGGCTGTACGAGCGAATACCGATTTTATACTTTCCGAGAGATGTCAGCAAACTTCCTTCTTCGTTGCTGAAAAGTGGCTGGTCGCCTGTGCTTTTTTTATCGCCCGTTCCCGAGCCGTGAGCGCACAAAGCACTCCGCTCAATTTTTTGATTATTGAAATCGTAAACAAACAGGCGGTATTTTCCCGAATGAATTTTCATATCTATTAATATGCAATAGTCTGTATTATAATTATTTGCCTTGCAAAATGCTAATGCTTTTTCTGCTTTTTCTTTAATTCGTACATCATTTTCCTCCGCAATTTTTTGGGCGTTTTCAACAATAGTGTCGGATTTCTGTTTTTGAGTTTCCTGTGCACAAGCCGTTGTCATCAACGTAAAAATGCTTAATATGATTGTGTTTTTTTTCATCTGTTTATATTTTATTTTTTCAGCGGTCAGATGGAACACTTTGTACAATCATTTGCTTGTGTGTCAAATTTTTGTCATGCGTGTTTCATTGTTTTTATTCATCTGCTGTTCAAATTATTCAAAAATTATTTTTCGGTCATTATGAGAAAAAATATTAAAACTCTTTTGATTTTTGTGTTATTGTTCATTTGGGAGTATTTTTAATCAAATTTTTGCTGTCTCACAAATATAAACATTCCTCGCTCAAAAAAAACAGAAATTTATTTCAAACAATGACACAAAAAAATCTCCCGAAAATTCAAGGAGATTTCAAATGGTTCAAAAAATGTTACGCTATTAAACTATTTCGCGAATTTTTTGTATTTGTTCATAAATTTATCCACTCGTCCCGCAGTGTCCACCAATTTCATTTTGCCGGTGTAAAAAGGGTGAGAAGTAGAAGAGATTTCCATTTTTATCAAAGGATAAGTTTCGCCTTCGTATTCTATGGTATCTCTTGTTTCTGCCGTAGATTTGCAAAGAAACATCTCATCGTTGCTCATATCTTTGAAAACAACCAATCTATAATTTTCAGGGTGAATTCCGCTTTTCATTTTTCTTAAATTTTGTTTAAATTTTATGATGAAACGGTAATGGGCATTTCATCCGGTAAATTTCAGGTTGCAAAAATACAAATACTTTTCTTAATCACAAAACCCGCAAATACTTTTTTAAGAATCATTTACGATTACGACGACATTAAAGGCGACGCCCACGAAATAAAAGCCAAAAACATCAATCCCTATTTGGTGGATGCAAAGGATATTTTTATTGAAAAAAAACGACAGCCCATTTCCAATGTTCCGAAAATTATTTACGGAAATATGCCTAACGACGGAGGAAATTTTTTGTTTACGGACGATGAAAAAAATGATTTTATAAAACGTGAACCGAAAGCCGAAAAATTTATTTTTCCGTTGATTTCCGCACACGAATTTTTGAACGGAGAAAAACGTTGGTGTTTGTGGCTCAAAAATGCAAATCCAACGGAAATAAAAGAATTAAAATTGGTAACAGAACGAATTGAAAATGTAAGAAAAGTACGATTAGCGAGCAGTCGAGAAGCAACACGAGAACTTGCTAATTTTTCCACGTTGTTTGGTTTTATTTCTCAACCCGAAAGCGATTATATTTTAATTCCAAGACACTCATCCGAAAACAGAAAATATATTCCAATGGGATTTTTCGATAAAAATTCTATTGTTGCCGATAGTTGTTTAGCAGTTCCCAACGCAACACTTTATCATTTTGGCGTTTTACATTCGTTCATGCACATGGCTTGGGTGAAAACAGTTTGTGGAAGATTGGAAAGTAGATTTCGCTATTCAAATGAAATTGTTTACAACAATTTTCCATTTCCCGAAAATTCCACAGAAAAGCAAATACAAGCGGTAGAAAAAGCGGCGCAAAAAGTGTTGGATGTGCGAGCCAATTTTCAAAATAGTAGTTTAGCAGATTTGTACCACCCGCTCACGATGCCGCCCGAACTCGTGAAAGCCCACAAAGATTTAGACAAAGCCGTTGACGCTTGCTATTGCCCTGCGACAAGGGGTTTAAACCCCTTGTTTAAAACCGAAACCGAAAGAATGGAGTTTTTGTTTGAGATGTATGAGGCGGCGGTGGCGGGGTTGTTTGGGGAGGGGAAAAAGGGGAAGTGAGGAAAACATAACAAAAACCAAGAATTTTATTAACTTTGCGGGTCATCCACCGAAATGGAAACGATAGAAAATAAAAACATTGATTTTCAAGAAGTTATTGCAAAACTTGGTTTTGCTGTGGAAGATGATTGTCTATGTCTAACCGAAAACGAAAAAGATTTACCCGATCCACAAGTTCGATTTCATATCGAAACAGCAAAAGACCTCAATGCTTCTGCCGTTTATCTGCGTAGGCAACTTAATGGAAGTTACAAACCTCAAGTTTATTTGTTTGATTTCACGGACAGAAATTTTGATGAGGTAACGGAAAATGAACTGACGGAAATTCAAAAAAAGATTTGGACAAGTGGCGAAGTACCTTTAGTTTGCGTCTTCTACAATACCGAAATAAAAATATTAGACTGTACCAAGCACATTACTGACGATTATAAACCTGAATATTTGGTTAAAAGTTTAAAAATAGTAGGTGAAACACACAAATTATATAACGAACAGTTTGCTGTAAAAATAAAATCAGGCATTTTTTGGGATGAAGAAGAAAACAAAAAAAAATTCAAATTTCAAAACTCGGCATATGATAAATTAATAGACAATATAAAGTTTGTTAAGGAAAAACTCCAAGAAAAACTAAAAAATATATCCGACGAAAAGATAATTACAAAAATTATAGTTCAATCCATATTAATAAAATATTTAGAAGAAAGAATTGATAAAGACAAAAATAAACTTTTGTCAGAGAAGTATTTTCAAAAATATAACAATTCAACAACTTTTGGCGATGTTTTGCGCAAAGGGAAATTTGTTGAATTGTTGGAAGATTTGAATAATGAGAAAACGGGATTTAATGGCAATGTTTTTAAATGGGAAGATAACGAAAAACAGCAATTAAGCAATTTTGATTTATCTATCCTTGCTGATTTGTTGGCAACAGATAAAAATACGTCTCTATCTTCTGAACAACAAGAATTTGATTTTTCTGATTTATGGAGATATTTTGAATTCAGTTATATTCCCGTTGAATTGATTAGCCGATTGTATGAAGAATTTCTCGGTGAAGACAAAAAAGATAAGGGACTTTATTATACCCCCTCTCATTTGGCAAAATTATTGGTAGATGAATGTTTGCCATTAAAAAAATATAAGAAAATTGATTTAACGGATTTTAAAATACTTGACCCTGCGTGCGGTTCAGGTATTTTTTTAGTACTTGTTTTTAAACGGTTGGTGCAAATTTGGAAATTGAAAAATGATATGAAGTCGCCAACTATTGATGATTTGAAATCTCTTTTAAAAAATATTTATGGTGTAGATAAAGAGGAACAGGCAATTCATTTATCTGCTTTCAGTTTGAGTTTGGCACTTTGTGATGAGTTAAAACCGTTGCAAATTATAAATGATTTGAAATTTGACGACTTGCAGGAAAATGGAAATTTGATTTGTTCTAACTTTTTTACTTGCAATAAAATAAAAAATAAAAAGTTTGATTTGGTTATTGGCAATCCGCCATTTGTATCCAAAGGTGTAGATGGTTACATATATAAGTGGGAAAATGTAGAAATACCCCAAAAACAACTAGCCTTAAAATTTCTTTCAGAATCCTTTTCTTATTTGGAAGAGAAAGGGTTATTGTGTTTGATAATAAAATCTTCTTCTCTTTTGTATAACACTTCTTCCCAAAAATATAAAGAAACATTGTTTAATAAATATAATGTAGTACAAATTTTTGATTTCTCTGCGTTAAGAAATAATTATGCATTGTGGGATAAAAATAATGGAGAAGGGGCACACGTTGCAGCATCAAGCATTTTTATTCGTAAAGAAAAACCTAATTTCAAAAAAAACATTCTTCATTTGACCTTTCGCAGAACAAAAGCCACAAGAGAAAGAATTGCTTTTGAGATAGACGATTACGATTTGCATTATGTAAATAGACAAACTGCAATAAATAATGAATTTATTTGGAAAAATAATTTACTTGGCGGCGGAAGGGTTAAAGCAACAATAGAAAAACTAAAATCAATAGAAAAACTTGAATTTTTATTGAAACAAAATGGGAAAAAAGATGTAAATTATGGAGAAGGTACGTTGGGTGGAAAATCATTACATAATAATGCTTTCTTAAAAACAAAAATTGATGATTCATATTTAACAGAAGAATACAATGCTTCATTTGAGGGTAAGAAAGCCAAAAGGTTTTTTGAGATACCTAATTTTTTGATAAAAACAAATCTTAATTTGCCGTATTGTATAAACAATCAATATATTAAGTTTAATGAAGAAGTTGTTGGATTTCACTCAAAGGACACAAAACTATTAAGTGATATTCTCACATATTTTGAAAAAAATCATGATATATTGAAATTCTACAATATCTGTACAAGTGGACAAATGATAGTAAATTTGGGAACTGCTTGCAAGCAAGAAGATATACTAAATTTGCCATTTGACTTAAATGTTGATTTATCAAGTATCCTTTCAGAATATGACTTAAACATTATCCGGGATATAAATGATGTAATGCAGTTGTTTTTAAGGCGGGGTGAATGTGAGAGCAAGAAATATCCGAATCCGGCTATTAGGAGTCTTAATAACAAACAAAAAGATTTTCAAAATATCTTCAAACACTACGGCACAGAGTTTTCCAAAGTATTAAATTTAATGTACAAAAACAATAATAGAAAATTCAGACTAAGCGATGTTGTTGAATTAAAAAAATCGCTTATTGCAACTGTTTTTAAATATGATACAGAAAATACAGAACCAAAATTCGGCAAAAATATTGAAGAACTTAATATTGAAAATTTGACCGAAAATAAAATTTCTTCGGCTTTGTCCGTGAACAGAATAATAAAATTATATCCTCAAAAAGATACGATTGTTTTTGTTAAACCAAACCAATACAGATATTGGCTTTCACTCATCGCGTATCGTGATGCCGATGTTTGTTTTGCTGATTTCGCCGAGGCAGGCTTTTAAGATATGATAGCAGAAGAATATAAAAGAGAAAAATATGTGCCTGATACGTCGATTTCAGAAAATCAAACAACCTTACTGATTATGGAGTTGATGAAAATAACTGTATCAAGTTTCAAAAATTATATAGCTCTCAACTATCACATAAAGCAAAATCTGAATGAACCTGATTGGACCCAAACATATTTGCAACAAGCAACAAAATTAATACGACACTTTGGCTACCCATTCAATATGGATAAAGAATATCAAGATATTTATGACGGCAGTGAGGGTTTTTCTGATTTGTATTTTTATACAAACGGAGAATATGAATCTAATAAATCAATTTTTTCAATCGAATGTAAACGCCTACCTGCACCGCCGCCAAAATCCCGCGAAAAAGAATATGTAAAAGGCGACAATAATAATGGCGGGATTGAGCGCTATAAAACCGAAAAACACGGAAAAGGATTAAATAAATGTGGTTTACTTGGGTTTGTGGAAAAAGAAAATTTTAATCATTGGAATGAAACAATCAATAAATGGATTGAAGATTTAGGCAAAGCAGACAAAAGCTGGAATGATGATGAAATTTTGTCAAACGTAGAAACGAATACAGACTTTTGCGTTTTAAAATCTATTGCTCATAGGAAAAATAATGGTGATATTAATTTGACTCATTTATGGATTTCGATAAATTAGATTATTCTGCGTAGTAACAGTATCCTTAAAACGAAATAGAACTATCCGACAATTTTGAAATCTCCGCCCAAACCGTAAAAAAACAATCCCGAATTTTCAAAAGCGTTTTAAAATTAGACAAAAACTTTCACATCTACATCCACGGCAACCGCGATTTAATCCAACAAGGCACAGACAAAGACGGTCGGAAATTCTACAAAATTTATTACGAGGAAGAAACATAATTTTATTTAAATCGCCGGAAAAATCATTAATATATACTACGCGTTGCATAATAAAAAAAGTGTAAACATACATCATAAAGGACAAAAATGCCGTAATTTTGTTTTTTATGAAAAATAGTGTGGTTTGATAAAAGAATTTGGGAAAATTAAACTTATTGTAGGGATTCTCAAAGGAAGTCAGCAGAAAATACAATATTGTATCACAGCAACAGAAAACGGCTAACAACCCTCTACATACAAGAAATAGTCGTTAACCGTTTTAAATTTGTGCTGCAAAGTTACAAAAATTTTAATAATAAAAAAATCATTAATACAATATACAACAATACATTAATACAAAAATCCGGCGATAATTTTATCTGGCAAAACGAAAAATCATTAATCAACAACACATTAACACAACAAAAAATGAACACTAAAATCAAAATAATCGGACTTTTTCTGTTGATTGCAGGAAAAACGCTTTACGGACAGTCCGTTAAAGAGTCCGCAAAAATTGAAATTCCGGAAACGTATGAACTTTCAAACATTATTTTGGCACTCACGGACTACGGAATTTCCGATGAATGGGAAGTTCAAAAGAAAACAGATTATTATAAAAATATGTTGCAATATTTTGAACCGGTTAAAAATCATCCGCTTTTGGACAGCGCAAATTATTCCAGAGAAAAATGGGATTATTACCTCGCTTTCAGGACGGATGCAGTCGCTTATTCTTTCGATAAAAACAATAAACTGAAAAAAGATTTTGATTTTGAAACACAGCCGGGTTTAAATCCTTTCGGAAATCATCTCGATTTAATTAATGATTTTGTGGAAAAATCAAATTTTAGGAAATTTTATTCCGAAAATAAATCATTCTACGAAAAACTCATTAATAATTATAAAGACTACAATTTCATAAATGAAACACTTGAATTTTTAGATGCCAAAATCGGAAAATCCAAGAAACAATCGCAGTCGGAACAATATCACATCATTCTTTCACCTTTGGTTTATCGGATGAATTGCCACAGACAATTAAGCGAAAATATTGTCGCCGATTTTCCTTCCGCAACCGAAGATTTTATTAATGGAAATTTTGATAATGAAAATCTTGAAGACAGATTAGATTCCAACCATTTGATTTTCACAGAAAAAGACCACGAATATATCAATCCGATAACGAATAAATATCTCGAGTTGGTCAATTCAAATTTCAATACCAAATATTGGGACAAAGAATCCGGTTATGAAGGTTTTAATGTTTTCAACGAATATATGACTTGGGCGGTTTACGATTTGTTTTTAGAGGAAAAATTTCCGAATTACGTAAATAAATTATCAACTTATTGGCAATATCAAAATGCGAGCAGAGGATTTTTTGCTCAAAATCTTTTTTCCGACAAAGTGAAAGAATTATACAAAAAGAACAAAGGAAAAAAATTTGAAAACATATACAAACCGTTGCTTGAATGGACGAAAGAAATCGAGCAACAAATTTCTCTACCCGCCATTGAAAGCGTTGATACAAGTGAAAGCACTATACAAAATCTTACACAAACTAATTATATTCGATATATCCAAGTGAATTTTTCCGAAAGTATGAATACCGAACAACCTTTTGGAGTTGAAATCAGAGAAATCAAAAACGGAAAACAGACCGAAAATAAAAAATATGTAGAAATTACAGAATATAAATGGACAAAAGACGGCAAAACTCTTAATTTTAAAATTGATTCCGATTGGAATGAAGTTGCCTTAACTTTCAATTGGAATGAAGTTGCCTTAACTTTCAATTGGTGGGGAATTGAAAAACCGTTGATTTCCAAAAAAGGAATTTTCTTAAAAGGGACAACTGAAAAAGTAGAGTGGATTACGCCTATTAGAGAGGGTGTTATTATTAAACCGCAATAAAAAATCATAAATTAATACAAAAAAAGGCGATAATTTTATAAAGAAACAAGGCAATGAAAAACAGATTTCTGTTAATAATATTTTTAGTTTTGGTTAGTTCTTGTGCAAGCCGAAAAACCATTAAATATAAAGATTTTTTGAGTTTGATGGATTATGTTGAACTTCATTACAAAACCAATACGATAATTTATCAAAATGTTTGGGATGATAAAATTTACATTTCCGATAAAGTTTATATTTCCGGCGAAAGCAATCCGGAATTAAATGATTCTTTCATTTTAGAAGAAATGAAAAAAAAGAAAATACTATCTATTGACATAATTCCCTCTCGAGAAATATTGATAGAGATTGATAGCAAGCCTTTTATTCAAAGAGGAAAATTTATAGTTAGATATTTATCCGATAATGTTGATTTTCAGCTTCAAGAAGATAAAGCAATTGGATTAAAAGGTTGGATTAGTTTAGATGATAGAACATTTTTTTACAGATCAAAACCTATTACTTATTAAATATAATTGAAAATCAAACACATACAGGATATATTGACAAAATTAAAACGGAAGTTTAAAAATCATAAATACATTTTACATTAATACAAAAAAAGGCGATAATTTTATCTAAAACAGACAAAAAAATTAACATTTAAAAACTATTTCCTCTGATAGTTTTCCCCTTCGGGGAATAGGGGGCTGATAATGAAAGCATACATCATAAAAGGCTACAGAACAGCCGTAGGAAAGGCTCCGAAAGGGAGTTTAAGATTTACAAGACCGGACGTAATGGCAGCAACCGTGATCCAAAAATTGATGGCAGAAGTTCCGCAATTAGACAAAAACAGAATAGACGATTTGATTGTCGGAAACGCAATGCCCGAAGCAGAACAAGGCTTGAACATCGCCCGTTTGATTTCGCTGATGGGATTGAACACCGAAAAAGTTCCGGGCGTTACCGTGAACCGATATTGCGCATCCGGATCGGAAGCGATTGCGATTGCTTCGGCGAAAATTCAGGCGGGAATGGCAGATTGCATCATCGCCGGCGGCACGGAAAGTATGAGTTATATTCCGATGGGCGGCTACAAACCCGTTCCCGAAACCGACATCGCAAAAACCAATCCCGATTATTATTGGGGAATGGGCTACACGGCGGAAGAAGTGGCAAAACAATACCACATTTCGAGGGAAGAACAGGATTTGTTCGCTTTCGAATCTCATCAAAAAGCGTTAAAAGCCAATGCAGAAGGGCGATTTGCAAATCAAATTGTTCCGATTCCGGTGGAATATACATTTATGGACGAAAACCAAAAATTGCAAACCCAAACATTCGATTTTTCCACAGATGAAGGTCCGCGCGCCGATACTTCCCTCGAAGGTTTGGCAAAACTAAAACCCGTATTCGCCAACGGCGGAAGCGTAACCGCAGGAAATTCCTCTCAAATGAGCGACGGTGCGGCTTTCGTAATCGTGATGTCCGAAAAAATGACGCAAGAATTGGGACTGCAACCGCAGGCGAGATTGGCGGCTTATGCAACGGCAGGTTTGGAACCGAAAATTATGGGAATGGGACCCGTTTTCGCCATTCCAAAAGCGTTGAAACAAGCAGGTTTGCAACTGAAAGATATTGATTTAATCGAACTAAACGAAGCCTTTGCATCGCAATCCGTTGCCGTAAAAAAAGAACTCGATTTGAATCCCGAAATCCTAAACGTAAATGGCGGGGCAATCGCTCTCGGGCATCCGCTCGGTTGCACGGGGACCAAACTCACCGTTCAACTTTTAGACGAAATGCGAAAACGCAACAGCAAATACGGAATGGTAACCATGTGCGTAGGAACCGGACAAGGCGCAGCAAGTATTTTTGAACTTTTGTAGACTTTGGGAAATCGAGGAATCTCGTTTTTTAGAACGAGACCGATTCCATTAAAAATAATAAAAATGAATGAGGCAATAAAGAGAAAAGACAAAAGAATTATGGATATCATAGGAAAAAATCACGGGAATAAAATGCAAAGTTTCATTGAATGAAAAGCAAAACGGTTTTGAAAATTGACATCGCCGAAATACAATAAAAACAATATTTCGCCGCAAAATTCAGAATTCCTTGAGTTACTTTTTAAAGAAGCGGAGGAAAATGGGTTTGAGGTAGAAATAGGGAACAGTAATTTTAAAAGAGGCAAAACATGAACAAATACAATGATTTAGTAAATGTGATAGATAAAGTTTGTTTAGAAGCACCTGCTGAAAACAAAAGGTATCATGCGAATCCCAATAATGCGGATGATATTCTTCACGCACGTTCAAGAGGTTTTATTCACCTATATTTGAAAGTAAAATTTGGGTTAATTGATTTTTCGGAAAGAGAAAAATATATTACCGATGATACAGACGACGGTGGTATTGATGGTTATTATATAGATGAAGAAAATAAAAAAATATATTTTATTCAATCAAAGTTCAGAGCAAATGAAAATAACTTTGAAAATAAAGAAATAACTTTTGAAGAAATTTTGTTAATGGACATAACGCGAGTTATGGATGGAGAAACTTGCTATGAAAATGGAACGAAGTATAATGCTAAAATACAGAAACTGATAAGAGATTTACAAGAAATTTCTGATATGCCACGTTATGAAATAAAAGTAATTTTATTAGCCAATGTAAAAAGTTCGCTGCAAGGCAATATAAAGAAAATTCTCAACTATAATCCAGAAATCTACAACTTTGAAAAATGCTACAATGAACTTGTATTTCCCCTTGTTTCGGGAACTTACTATAACGTACCTGAATTTAAAGATAACGATTAATCTTGATAGTGTAAATACAGGACACCGAATTGATTATAATGTAAAAACTCGATATGATGAATGTAACGTAAATGCTTTTTTTGTACCCACATTGGAAATTGCAAAAATACTTTCAAAATATAAAAATACTATTCTTAGGTATAATCCAAGAAGTTATTTGGATTTGCATGCAGGGAGTGTAAATGCTGAGATTGCAAAATCAATAAAAGATATTTTAACCAATGAATTCGCGTTATTCAATAATGGAATAACTATGCTTTCTGATAATACAAATCATAGCGATAAGGTAGGGAAAAAGAATAAAGCAGAAGTCATTGTCACGAATCCACAAATAATCAATGGTGGTCAGACAGCATATACACTTAGTAGAATTTATGATGAGTGTATTTCGCAAAACAAACCATTAGACATTTTTAAAAACAAAGAAGTTTTATTAAAAATAATAACTTTTGACGAACACGAACAAACCCCAGAGTCAATATCAAATAGACTTGCTCTAATCGAAGAAATTTCAAAAGCAACCAACCAGCAGTCGCCAGTAATTGAGGCAGACCGCAGAGCAAATGATAAGGTTCAAATAGAAATTCAAGAAGCAATTTTTAATGAATTTGGATATTATTATGAACGGAAAAGAGGAGAATTTGGAGATGGGTTACACCGTGGATATATAGACCGTAGTAAAATAATTGAAAGAGAACAGTTCTTAAAGATTTGTTTGGCGGCACAAAACAAACCTAATGAATCAATGCAAGGGCAATTAAAATTATTTGCTTTGCCAAAATTTGCAAGCATATTACCAGATAAGGATTCTTATAGGAAAAATATGTTTGCATATTTTGCTTATATGAAAATTCCAAAAATAAACATTCAAAGCAATATTGGGTTCGCTCATTCGTATGGCAGATACGCCGTTACGTGTATAATTTCACAAAAATATTCCTCAGAAATAAAAATGAATGACTTTGATGAATTTATCGAAAATGAAGTAAAGTCCGTGTTGGAAAAATGGGAGGATTTTCAATCGTATGTTCTTTCTTTACATTCAAATGAAAGATATTTTAAAGAGGTTTTCGATAAAAATTCAGGAGATAAAGTTATACAAACAAATTGGCAATCGTATTTTAAAAGCCTAAATATGATTAGCGACTTAAAATGTTTTTTTAAATTTTGAATCCACCAAGCTAAAATCCTCACTCAGATACCCCGGCGGAAAAAGCCGCTGTCCTGAAAGGACTAATTTTCATAACCGTAGGCGAGCGAAGCGTTGCCTACGGAACGGATAAGGATAACAAACGCTGCCTGAAAGGCAGAACAAAAATATAAAAATGAGTTATACAAAACTATTATATCACGTTGTTTTCTGTACAAAATATAGAAAAAATACAATTCCCGAAGTGCACGAAAAGGAATTATACGCCTACATTATGGGTATTATCAATAAAAAAAAATCGAAACTTTACCGTATTGGCGGAACAGAAAATCATTTACATTTGTTATTTGATATGCATCCGACTTTTGCGCTGTCTGATTTTATGCGAGAGATCAAAGAGCATTCGAGCAAATGGTTGGGAAAAAATCCTAATTTTCCCGATTTTGGAGGCTGGGCAGTAAGTTTTGCTGCGGTTACTTACAATTTGGGCGATAAACAGACGATTATAGATTACATCAAAAATCAAAAAGAACATCATAAAACGATTAGTTTTGAGGACGAATACAGACAATTTTTAATAGACAATGGAATAGAAATAGACGAACGATATTTTTTGAAAGATTGATGAAGTTCTGCCCATTCGGGCAGTAGTTCGGTATTTTGTACTGCCGCAGGCAACGCTTCGCTCGCCTACGGTTATGAAAATTAAGCCCTTCGGGCTGCGAAAGTAAAAAAAAATGAGAAGAAATAATATATGCTAATGTATAGTTAATTGTCTAATGAAGTATTTTATTAATGTAATTTATTTATAATCAATGGTTTAAAATTGTTAATTATTAATTGTTCATTCTTAACTTAACACTAAAATCCATAATCTAAAATTTCCAAAATATGAAAAACACACTAAAAGGCGGCGAATTTTTAATAAAAGAGACTCCCGCAAACGAAATTTTCAGTCTTGAAGAACTGAACGAAGAACAAAAAATGCTTTGCAATTCTGCAAAGGAATTCATTGACAGAGAAGCGATTCCGCAAAAATCCCGCTTCGAGAAAAAAGACTTTGCCTTCACCGAAGAATGTATGAAAAAACTCGGCGAAATGGGAATGTTGGGCATCACCGTTCCCGAACAATACGGCGGTTTGGGAATGGGTTTCATAGAAACAATGCTGATTTGCGACTATCTCTCCGGAGCCACAGGTTCTTTGGCAACCGCTTTTGGAGCGCACACCGGAATCGGAACGTTGCCCGTTTTGCTCTACGGAACCGAAGAACAAAAAAACAAATATCTCCCCGATTTGGCTGCAGGAACTAAATTCGGAGCATATTGCCTCACCGAACCGGAAGCCGGATCAGACGCCAATTCCGGAAAAACCAAAGCAAAACTTTCGGAAGACGGAAAACATTACATCATCAACGGACAAAAAATGTGGATTTCAAACGCCGGTTTCGCCGATACTTTCACGCTGTTTGCCAAAATTGAAGACGATAAAAACATCACCGCATTTGTCATCAACCGCTCCGAACTCGAAAATCCCGACAGTTTCACGCTCGGCGAAGAAGAACACAAACTCGGAATCCGCGCATCCTCCACGCGACAAGTTTTCTTTAACGATATGAAAATTCCCGTAGAAAATCTTTTGGGCGAAAGAAACAACGGCTTTAAAATCGCCCTAAACGCATTGAACGTCGGCAGAATAAAATTAGCAGCGGCTTGCTTGGATGCACAAAGAAGAATTCTGAATCACGCCGTTCAATACGCCGGAGAAAGAAAACAATTCGGCGTTTCCATCTCCACTTTTGGGGCGATTAGAAAAAAAATCGCAGAAATGGCAACCGGTGTTTTCGTTTCAGAATCAGGAACTTACAGAGCCGCGAAAAATATTCAAGAAAAAATTGATGAACTCGTGGAAAGCGGAATGAACTTTCAAGAAGCCGAATTGAAAGGCGTGGAAGAATTTGCGGTGGAATGTTCTATCTTAAAAGTTTTCGTTTCAGACATCGCACAACACGCCGCTGACGAAGGCATTCAAATCTACGGCGGAATGGGATTTTCCGAAGAAACGCCGATGGAAGCCGCTTGGCGAGACTCCAGAATTTCCAGAATTTACGAGGGAACCAACGAAATCAATCGCCTGCTTTCCGTAGGAATGTTGATTAAAAGAGCCATGAAAGGTCAGCTCGATTTGCTCTCTCCGGCGATGGCGATTTCCAAAGAATTGATGGGCATTCCGTCTTTTGAAACACCCGATTTTTCAGAATTTATGAGCGAGGAAAAATCCATTATTGCCAATCTGAAAAAAGTATTTCTGATGGTTTCCGGAGCCGCGCTGCAAAAATATATGACGGAAATTGAAAATCAACAACATTTATTGCTGAATGCCTCCGAAATTTTAAACCAAATTTATATGTCGGAATCCGCGATTTTGCGGGCGGAAAAACATTTCTCTCCCGATTCTGCGGAAGCGGCAATGGCTCGGCTGAACCTTTACAAATCCGTAGAAAAAATCATCGCCGCCGCCAAAGAAGGCATCATTTCCTTTGCCGAAGGCGACGAACAAAGAATGATGCTTTCCGGTTTGCGCCGATTCACAAAATACACCAACCACCCGAACATCGTAGCATTAACGGAAAAAATCGCGGCAGCAGTTGTTTCGCGGTGAGAAATTTTGGATTTTTTTATTGGTTAAAGAAGTTTCAAGTTAGGAAATACTTGAGATATTTGGACAAAATCTTTGTCATTATGAAATAACAGAAGATTGTTTTCTATTGCAATTTGAGCAATGATAACATCAATCGTACTTCGTGGCGTAATTCCGGCTTTTCTACATTCAAAATATAGTCTTGCCGCATTTTCGTAAGATTTTTTACCATAGCGCAAATCGTAAATATCCATTGTGTTCAAATATTTTTTCAACACATCAAATTCCTTTTCATCTTTTGCACCTTGCAATACTTCTTGATATATTTGGCTGCAAATTCCAATAGGAATATTTTGATTGATCAAGATATCCAATTTATCGTAAGGTTCGCCCTTCAATCCTTTAAAATAGCCGATAAGAATAGATGTATCTACTAAAATCATCTCATTAATTTGTAATCATAATCATCCCTAAAACTGATTTTTCCTTTCAATTTTTGCAATAATTTATTGTTTCTGCCTGCAATAAAATCGGTGATGGTTTTATCGGACGACATCGTCGCTTTTTGATGATTTAAAATTTTTCTTTTTTTCTCGATAGTTGCCACAATGATTCAATATTTTTCCCGACAAAGATACTTCTTTATCACTTACACCCCAAAAAATTGGTACATTGTTACACCGATAAATTGTTACATTGATTTCGGGCGTGTCCCTCGCCGCCGCTTGGCAGCCGCTCGGGTCGGGCTGTCCGTTGCAATCTTTTTTTTGCCTCCGCCAAACAAGGAGGCATGCCTCCTTGCCACAAAAAAAAAGGATTTCCACTTCCATCCCTCACGCGGGTTTCGGAAAACAAAAAAACTCCGCCGGAAATTGTGAGCGGAGTTTTTCTTATTTCTTCTGTCTCAAAAGTCTAAATCTCGCACATTTCCGCCGAGCAATGAATCGGAATTATTTTTCTTTTCAGTGCGAGTTCCGAGTAAAGAATTTGCCCGAGTTTTGAAATTTTTAGCAAAAATAAAATCGGGACGAAAATCCAAAATAAAGGTAATCTCAAGAAAATCAGATAGATGGAAACAAAACCGTAATGCCATTTTCCGTTGAAAGAAGCCATTTGTTTTTCCGCTAAACTTTTATCAATTCCTTCGGCAGAATTTATTTGCTTGGGATTTCGTAATTGTTTGATTTTTAATAAATTAAACCAATCCAATTTTTGAATAAAATTAGCGAAACGTGTGCAGTTTGGGCAAAAATTGTCGTAGAAAATAGTGAGGTTTTTCATTTTTCGAGATTTGGGTTTTTAAGTTTCATTAAAAAAACTTACAAATTTATCTTTCAATTTTGGGGATATTACAATCTTTTTTCTGTTGTTTGTGGAAATTAGAATAAAATAATTTCGATTTGTGGCAAACCATCTCATATTTCCGAATTTAGAATTGTAAAAAAAACCAATATATCCGAAGAAACCGCCTATTCCAAAAGTTCTTATGGAAAATTTTACCTCCTTCGATTCCAAAGTTTTGATTTCTACAATATCTTTTCGAGGTATTTTTTTCTTGAAAAACAAAAAATAGACGGAAATAAATTCTTTGTCAATACTGTATGAAATCGGTGAAAACATACCGCTCACGAATATTACCAAGAATAGTACGGAATTTAGATAAAAATTTTGATGCCCAAAAATGATTATTCCAACAAACAAAACAAATATTCCTATTGTAATTATTTTGGCAAAGGTGTCTAATTCTGCGGATTTGAATTTCATGACATAAAAATAAGGTTAAACAAAAATGTAAAAACGTGGAAAAAAATGTGTGCAAACATCGCGGTTTCGAGGTTGTGTTTTAGAAATAAATATCCGAAAATTATCCCGCCAATCGCATTAAAAATAATGATGTAAAAAATGATAAACACGTTTATGGAATCTCCCAAACTTTGAAAAACTATCGGTAAATGCCCAAGTCCGAACATCAGCGAGGAAATTAAAATTGCGAGAATGATGGAAATTTTTTCTTTTTTGAAAAGTTTGTTGCAGATGAATAAAATCAGCGAGAGCCAACCCCAACGAACGATGATTTCTTCGGTAATTCCACCATAAAATATTTTAGTAATTAGCGGAGGTTCAGCGATTTGTGTATTGTTTTCCAAAACTTGCATTTGGGGTAAATCTTTTATCGGGAGATACAAGATTCCCATTATTGCAAATGCTGCAAAACCGAACAATAAACCGATGAATAAATAAAAAAGTATATTTTTTCGGTTCGGAATTTTGGAAATTTTAGAATATAAATAACTGAATTTCGGTTGATTTTTATTAACAAAAAATCCAATTAACAAACTGATTAACAATAAAATAACAGGATTTACCAAACTCAATATTCGCAATTGAAATTCTGTAAATTCTTTTAAAACCAAATCTCGAATTTCCGGCGGTAAAACTTCCAAATTAAAAGGAACAAACAGCAATGATAAAATTCCCGCCATTCCCAAAAAAAACAGACAAATGTGGAAAGTTAAATTTTTATGTTTCATGTTTTTTATATTTAAAGTTATAGTCCCTTGAAAGAAAATAAATAATCAATGCTCCTGACATTATTAAAAAGAAACTGACTAATCCATGTACCAAAAGTATAAAAAAATGGAATAAAATACCAATAAAGCAAAACATAAAACGAATTTTCTTATCCGTATAAAATATTCCAAACGATAATAAAAGCTCTAAAACCAATACGCCCCATGTTGAAAGGGTGATTAATATCGGAGATTTAAGAATGATATCGAATATTCCGATTTAATCAATAAAATTTTGGAAAACCAAACAAAATTGGTAGAAAATCAAAATAAATTAATAGAAAAACTTTTCAAAAAGTGAAAATTTCTGTTTATGGATATTTTTTGAACAGGAAAATAAATTGTAATATTTCGTAAATCTGTGAGGTGAAAAAACGAAAAATTATAAAAAAAGAACACTAATTTGCTTAAAATTTACCGCCGCCAAAGAAGGCATCATTTCCTTTGCCGAAGGCGACGAACAAAGAATGATGATTTCCGGTTTGCGCCGATTCACAAAATACACCAACCACCCGAACATCGTAGCATTGACGGAAAAAATCGCAGCAGCAGTTGTTTCGCGGTGAGAAATTTTGGATTTATTCGGCTCTTTTTATCCAAAAAAAATTGGTACATTGTTACACCGATAAATTGTTACATTGATTTCGGGCGTGTCCCTCGCCGCCGCTTGGCAGCCGCTCGGGTCGGGCTGTCCGTTGCAATCTTTTTTTTCGCCTCCGCCAAAACCAACGCCAAAAAAAAGGATTTCCACTTCCATCCCTCACGCGGGTTTCGGAAAATAT
>JAITMJ010000129.1 GCA_031277475.1 Flavobacteriaceae bacterium | reverse complement strand
GGGGAGAAAGTGGGGAAATTTGCATAATTCGCCGATTCCTTTGAAAAAAGTAAAGATGAATGAGGCAAAAAGTGGAAAAGGGTTACGATGAATATTATTTTTTTTAATGTTTTCATTTTTTTCCTCACCCTAAATCCCTCTCCAAAGGAGAGGGACTTCGCACGCTCCTATTGGATTGGTAATTTTTGGGATTTTTTTAAATTGTTAATATTTTACTTTTTTTATTTTCAAAACTTTGTCAAAGATTTTCAACTTTGACAAAGTGTTAAAACTCGAAACCCGTATCTCGAAACTCGCACCTCATTCGCTTAAAATAAAGACGGCGAAACGTTTGTTTCCTTCTAAAACTATGGGATATTTTCCTTGTTTTATGACGGCAAATTTCGGATTGATGTTCAGCAATTTCAGAATGCTTTCATCCAAAATAAAATCTGCGTCCTGCACGAAATATTGATCAGTTTTACTTAAAGACGCAAAATTTTCCAGCGACACAGAAATGCTGTTTTCGGAAATTTTGGTAAACGTGGTTTCTGCGCTTCCGGATTTCATTGCAGATGCGGATGAGGTTGCGCTACAGAAACTGCTTCCACCGTTGCAATCTTTGCCGCGAATGTCTGCATATACTTTTGCGGTTTGCGCCAACGCGCCTGCCGTTCCCAAAAGCGGGAAAATGCTTGCGATTAATATTGTTTTTATGTTTTTCATTTTTTTAGATTTTTTTTAGTTAGATTTTTTTTGAATTCAACTTTGTCAAAGATTTTTAACTTTGACAAAGTGTTTTCAGGTTAAACATTCTTCATATTCTTCCGAATTGATATTTTTATAATGGTTTTGTTCCGATATTTTCCAATATTCTCTTAATGCAATTTGGGTACAATATTCTTGAAATTGCGCCGGCGTTTCCTGCTCTTGCTGAGCGATATGAATTTTTACGTCTTCTATTTTGTCGGGAAAATCCGAGAGTATTTTTTTTACCATTTTTATTTTGTTTTCTTCGTTCATATAACCTAATTGTATGGCTCTGTCGATTCTTCCGGGACGCGTAGAAACAAACGCTTGTGTGCCGTCATCCAAAGTTTTGGGAACGCCGATTGCCTCGTCGATTTTTGTAATATCGTTTGTGGTGATAATCGTAAAAATACCGTCGGTTTTATCCACGCCGTCAATGCAATTCAGCAATGTATCAAATGTCAGCGGAATCATCATTTCATTTTGTCCGCCGTTTTCGGCATTATTTCTTTGGTTATTAAAATTGCCGAAAGCAAACGGTGAAAACTGAACAATATTTTTTCTTTTATCAAAAACATTATCAATATCTTCAATCAGTGCGATGCAGGGGACATTTAGTTGCATACTTTGCCACGCATTAATCAAATCGTTGTTAGACATTTGGGCGAGCGAGAAAAAATATATCGGCAAATCCAAATCTTCTGCAAACGCCCTTGCAAGCGCAGTTTTTCCGGTTCCGGGAAGTCCGTACAACAGCCAACCGCTTTTCCACGGAATGCTTTTTTCTTTGTACCAATCTTTGCTTTTTACCCACAAACTAACCATATTGATTAAATCTTTTATTTCTTTCGGAAAAAATAAACTTTCCAAGGCGTTGCCTTTGCTTTTTAGTTCTCTGCCCAATTGTTCCTGATTTACGCCCAATAATTCGTATTGACTTTGCTTAAACCATGAATAGCCGTAACCGTAATTTTTCTTTTTCTCGTTTCCTGTCTGCTCTCTTTCCGGAAAATAATAGATGTTGAACCTATTTGTTTTTTCCTCCAAATCGTCAATATTCCAACTGATGTGATTCCTTTGAACAATCGCTTTTTTTATAATTTCTGCCACGTTCACCGTTCCTCTGATGGAAATGATGTAGGAATAACTTTTCTGTGTGTCTTTTTGTTCCGTATTGTTTTGGTTTCCGCTAATTGCCACGCTGTTTTTGCTGAAAATAAAAGGAAATCTAATCAATCTGAAAAAATACCTTTTCGGGGACAAAAAAATCATCATACTTTCTCCGAACTTTTCATAAGGCACCAAACCGTATTTCCCGCTTCTAAATGATTCATATTGAGAGCCGTACACTTTATCATAATTCCGGAATTTCTTACAGTTTTTCATCAAATAGCCGATAACTTCATTGTGAACATCTTCCGTTTTTATCTCTGCTTTTTGGATGAAAGTAGAGGTCAACATCCACAGAAATGTTTTGATTTTATCCCAAAATCCGGCAACGAGCGCAATAATTGCACCACCTTTTAGCAAGTCCATTTGTCTAAATTTTTTTTTGAATTACGAACTGTAAGCAATTGCCATAAGCAAAAAGCCAACCGCGTTTTACTTTCCTATCAGTTCCAATGTTTTAGTTAAAGCGTCTTCAGGTTTGGTAGCGATATTTGGAGCAACACCCAATTTCTCAAGACGAACACCATCGTAAGTATAAAAATCTGCGATTGGAAGAAAAAGTTTATATTTTCCCGAAATGTCAAAAATAGTACCGCTCAACATCGCTCCGGCTGTGTTTTCACCGACTATTGTTGCCCAACCTTTATTTTTCATAACGTAAACTAAAGGTTCACAGGTACTTCCGGTATGTTTATCCGTTAAAATATATATTTTCCCCGAAAATATCGAGTTTTCGAGTTTTTGTACAACCAATCTTTCGCCTTTTCCATTTTTCAATTCTTCTATAAAATCTTCCGTAATTTTTGCGTTGGTAATAGGAAGTGTATCGAACAAATTTTTATCAAAACTTGAAAATTGAAATTTGTTGGTTACAAAATATCCCACATCGGTGGTTTCTTTCATTACATATTTTCCAAATGCAAACGCTGCTTCCAAACCACCGCCGCCATTTCCGCGCAAATCTACAATTAGATTCTTATAATTTTTGGCGATGATCTTTGGAAAAACTTCTAAAATTTCTTTTTCCGAAGTGCTAAGATTTTTAATTTTCATATAAGCCGTTTCGGGCGTTTTTTCTTCAAAAATTACATCGGGATCTTTTGCTATTTCTTCTTCTGTTTCTTCATCATTTTTCATAATAAAATAGTAGTGACTGAACGGGAGTTTAGGACTGAGTACACTAAATCCAATATAAAGTTCCAGATCGTCTACCGCATTGTTACATAATTTTTCGAAATCTGTTTGGAATTTCTTCCATTCTTTGGTCTGCAAAACATCTTTGGAAAAGATATTATTTTCTGTAACTTCCATCATTTTAGGATAAAGAAATTTATAATCTATTTTGGTTTCATTGGTTTTGAAACCTTTTACTTCCGCCGGTTCTTTACCCATCAGCAAAACACCGCTTAATTCATTTCCTTTTATTATTCCTTTAAACGACATGTTTTCTGTCGATACAGGAATTTCTGCTATTCCCGATATGCTATCTCCTTTCTGTATTCCATGGATATTTATTAAAATTCCTTTCTTAGGCAACTTTCCGGACAATCTTCATTCCGCCACCAATCGCTCTTTTATCACCATTTTTGGGTGATGTCAAAGAAAATTTTCCATCTTCATTCCTGTAATTAAGAAATGTTGTGAGTGAAAAACCGGAAAATTCTACATCCGTTTTATAAACTTGCGCTTCAAAAGACGTAACCGACATCACGAGAAAAAAAGTAAAAAAATATTTCATAATTATACAGGTTTTAAAAAATTCATTTCAATAAGTTCCGTTACCACATTCCAATCTACGGTTTGGTTTCCCACAGCAAACGCTTTTTTCGACATCAACTGTTTCGGCGTTTTGAAAAAATCCAAAATTTCATAGAGGGAATTGGTAATCTTCATAATCTGATAGTCTTTTTTGGATACCAAAAAAATACGCTCATCATCATATTTCATCAAATATATAAATTCGTCCATACATAACTTCACTTTTTTGGAAAAATTTTCAATTTTTTTCGCAGGAACCTTTTCTATATTTTCAGTTTTAAAGAATTTATCAATATAAAACCAACCTTCCCACTGTTCCGGATGTTTTTTCAAAAACTTTGTCAAAGTTAAATGATATTTTTGCAAAGCACCTTCAATAGAGTGATTGCTTACTTTCTTTTTCAAAAGAGTTCAACATAAGTACAACAAATCAAAAAACGTCTGTATTTAGGGAGAATCCGTGCTTTGCACTGCCACGAAGATACAAAATTGTTGATAATATAATGCAGACAAAAGCAAAATAATTTTTGATGTAAGTTCAAATGTTCACCATTTGAAAAAATATCAAACGAATGTAAGCAGCATCATACTATGATGCCGGAATTAATAATTTCGGATATTTTATAAATCAAATTTCTGATCACAAAAATATTTTATCGTAGTATCATCAATAGGTTCCATATCAATATAAACAAATTTGATTATAATCTATTTTTTGGAGTCTGTTCCTAATGTTTTGAAAAAAGAATTCTTTAATCTCTCTTACTATTTGTTCGAAATTACTTTTAAATCAATTCCTCCTTCTTTCTTTAAATGGTTTGCAGTAACTCCTAGCAAATTTAAGATGGGTTGTGATACACTATCTTTGGAAATACTTGGCTGTACAATAATAATGTTAAACTTCATAGGTTTCATCTTTGAAATACCATGAAATCTTTCTAAATCTTTAAACGTTCCTTTTCTCAATCGAGTTTTTTTGTTGTCTTTGTTCTTTTTATATTCTCGTTTTAACAGCCTATTAAAAATATCCTCATTTTTTTCTTTATGTTTCCAAATTAATGATTTTTGAGCCTGACCACATATTTCATATAAGTTTTTGATTTCATTTGAAACCTTACCGCCAGAGGCATATTTAAGATGATATAAATCAATTTGAATAACATCATCGGTATTTTTTATTGCTACTATATCAGCTATCTCGCCGCTATTGTCATCATTAAATATTATATCATAATCTTCTAAAAAAAGTTTCTCAATACAGTGGTATTGTATTGAACTTGTCTTTAATGTGCCAAACCCCTCTGATTCATCATTTATTGACACGCCACTCCAATCCCAATCAATTAAATTTTCTTGAGGAAAATCAACAATATCCTCTTTAAAAACGACATAATCATTTCCGTACAAATACGCTCCATTATGAAACCAAATAATAGGCGGATATTCATTGAAAAACTCTTCAATATCCAAAGTTTTTGTTCCTATTATAGCATTTACGTTTATTGTTCTGTCAATTTTACTGACAGTAAAAAAAAATTCTTCTTCCGTCCCTACTATTCGATTCGATAAAATAATTTCAAAAGGAATAGTCTTGTTGTCATCGGTATTCAGTGAAAATTTTAGATTGTCAGAATTATCATCAAAAATTATATTCAACTCAGTATTAGATAAATCATATCCATTACTTCCGTCAATATCAAAATTTAAACTATTTTCTATTCTATAAATGTCCGGGTTCCAATCTGTAGTTATAGCTATTGCACCTGGTTTTTCCGAAACTTTTTTGGGTTTTATTGTATTCTTTAATAAAATTTCATCACCATCTATATCCTTATTAGATAGTTTTTCCCCAACCTTATCACACCAATTTATAAAAGCATTTATTGTTCCCCTTGAATAAGACCAAATTCTGCCTTTTCTTGATGCTCCAATAGATGTAATTTCTCCATTTTCAAATCCACTACCAAACAAATTGTTATTTATTCCTGATTTTTCTTCTGACAATGATAACCCCTCTTGAACCCCTTTCCCGTAGTATGATTGGAAAGTAATATCTTTTCCAAGCCCTTTTCTCAACCCTAAATTAAAAACTTTCAAACGATCAATTTCATAAAGCGATTTAAACACATCTTTATCTCTAATTAGAATGGAATCCTCAATTATACTATTAGCTAAATCTTTATGTAAACCTCCTTTGTCTGAAGAATGAATAAATAGTAAGTTGTTTTTTGATTCCCAATACACAATATAAATATCCCAATCCACCATATAAACATCTTTGGATCTACTCCAATCAACTGGTTTTTTACTTCCTATAAGGGCAATTATAGTTTTCTTTTTTTCATTTATATCATAAAACTTGTAATCATAATTTTCATACCCTCTAATTCCCTCTTTAAAATTATTTGGATTCCAAGTATTGGTATTGTTTTTATAGACAACAGCACTAAAAGCCGGTCTAATTTCTTGTAGCGGTATAATAAAATTTTCCAACTTGTCAAACCCCTCTAAAAACTCTTTCAAATCAATCTGTTCCTGTGTGGCCTGTAAACTTAAATTAGGTAAAATCGTATTCCAGTTGGATTCTCTGGTATATAGCATACTTAAAACGTCATCAATATTTGGTTGATACATATTCGCTATAAAACTTGCATTTCCTAAATTGTCATCTTTATTAGTTCGTGTAAATCTACCCGCAAATTGCAAAGTAATTGGTAAGCTTTTCCTTACATCATGGAATGCGGCAATCTTCAATTCGGGCAAATCAAATCCTTCTCCCAGCATATCTACACAAACAATTATTCGATGCCTTTTATTGATAATATCTTGCTTAACTTGATTTAGATTTTCAATATTGGAATGAATAACCACAGGGAATAAATCTGAATATTGTTCGTAACAATCTCTAAAAATCTCATCTGCTCTCTGATGATTATTACACCGTGCCATTAATATATGGTCATATCCTTTTCTTAAATCCTCTCTCAATCTTGCAACAGCTACTTTTGAAATTTTTCTATCAGCATCTTTTATTTCGTATTCTCTAATAGGAATGAAATCAATTTGTTTGAAATATCCTTGTTTTTGTGCTTCTTTTAACGTGAAATTGTATATGATTTTTCCATCAAGCATCTGCCCGTCATTTCTATAGGGTGTTGCGGTAAACTGTACTACTTTTCCTTTTTCGAATGAATTAATAAAATTATTCCAATTTTTTGCTTTTGAATGATGGGCTTCATCAACAAATAAATGTGTAAATGTTTTGGAAATTATTTCAATTTCCTCATTGCTACTACCAGATAGCAAATTCATTGTTGAGATTACAACATTGCATTTATCCAAGAAATCGATTAAATCATTAATAGTTTTAAACCTTGAATTTATGATTCCAACAATGGGATACATCGCATTACCATTCAGAATACTATGACCATTTATATCTTTTTTCTTCAACCAACCGAAATCAAAAAACTTGTTTGCTAATTGATTCCGTAATGCATCGGACGGAACGGTAACTAATAGTTTTTCACATCTATTCGCAACTAAAACAGATAACATTGTTTCAGTTTTACCCGTACCTGTTGGTAAAACAACATTAGCAATATCTGTCGCATTTGTTAAATGTCCTAAAATGGAATGTATTGCTCCAATCTGTGGAGTCCTTAATCCTAAAATATTATGTTCAATGTCTTCCTGCTTGAAATTGAATTTTCCCTTCCATGTTTCCACAATGTCTTGTGGTGTATAATCTTCATTTAATGGGTGTCTTATCCATTTTATAATATCAATTGTGGAATTGTCAATATCCGCCTGTGTAAAACTTTTCACTAATAATATGTAATCATAGTCTTGTGAATTACAATTTTTATCAGTTGTAAAAAGATATTCCGCATCACTTTCATTTTTTAGTACAAATTGATTTCTATTTCTCGAAACAAAAGTGAAATTTTGGGGTATTTCTTTGGAAATCAGATGGGTTACTATGTTTTTTTTTGAATAACCCGCAAATTTGCTTTGTTTAATAAGTTCCGGTAAAGTAATGAGCATAATATATTGTGTTTACCTCTCTTATACTTCAAATACCTTACCTTAATATAATAAGTTATTAATTGTCAGAATTATATAAGTGAAAAAAGAGTTTTATGACAAATTGACACTTTTTAAAAAATAAGGACACCTATTTGCTTAAAATATCATCTCACTCCATCCAGAAGTGAGGCAAAATAGCACTCACCTTTACCCAAAAGTGAGGCAAAATAGCACCTACCTTTACCTCGAAGTGAGGCAAAATAAGCACCTACTTTTATCCGAAGTGAGGCAAAATAATACCCACCTTTATCCAGAAGTGAGGCAAAATAAGCACCACGTTTACCTCGAAGTGAGGCAAAATGACACCACCTTTATCCAGAAGTGAAGCAAAATAAGCACTACCCTTACCCCAAAGTGAGGCAAAATAAGCACTACCCTTACCCCAAAGTGAGGCAAAATAGCACCTGCTTTTACCCGAAGTGAGGCAAAATAACACTCACCTTTACCTCGAAGTGAGGCAAAATAAGCACCTACTTTTATCCGAAGTGAGGCAAAATAATACTCACCTTTATCCAGAAGTGAGGCAAAATAAGCACCACGTTTACCTCGAAGTGAGGCAAAATGACACCCACCTTTATCCAGAAGTGAAGCAAAATAAGCACTACCTTTACCCGGAAGTGAGGCAAAATAGCAC
>JAITMJ010000082.1 GCA_031277475.1 Flavobacteriaceae bacterium | reverse complement strand
TCTCTTAGATTTTTACACCCTTAAAGATAAACTTTTACCTCCCAAGTTCAAGAGAAAAATATTTTTCTCTTGAACTTTTTTATTATATCGGTTTATAACTTTACTAATGGAATATAAGACTTCGCAACCTCAAAAAATTCCTTAATTTTGCAGATATTTTTTACATAGAAATGTTAGACAAAACAAAAATACAGGAATTTCTGAAAGAAATAGAAGTGGACGATTTGGTGAACAATATCCAAATTATGGGAAACGATGTTTATCTTGATATGACGGCTCATTCCCCGGCGATGCACGAAAAAAAGAAATTGGAAACGGCTATGAAACAATCTTTTGCAACGGAATTTGGCGAACATATTAATTTAAAACTGAAAATCGCTTCTCCGGAACCTACGGAAATTCAGCAAAATCAAATCAAAGGAAAGCAAGTTCCGGGCATTAAAAACATCATCGCCATTGCTTCGGGAAAAGGCGGAGTCGGGAAATCCACCGTTGCCGCAAATTTGGCGGTTACGCTTGCAAAAATGAATTTCAAAGTCGGAATTTTGGATGCGGATATCTACGGACCTTCGATTCCCACGATGTTTGATACGGAAAAAGAAAAACCGACTTCTGTGGAATCCGGCGGGAAAAATTTGATGCAACCGATTGAAAATTATGGCGTAAAAATGCTTTCCATCGGATATTTTTCAGGTGCCAATCAAGCGGTAGTTTGGCGCGGACCTATGGCTTCAAAAGCACTTCATCAACTTCTGCGAGATGCAAATTGGGGCGAACTCGATTTTCTTTTAATTGATTTGCCGCCCGGAACAGGAGACATTCATCTGTCTGTAATTCAGGAAGTTCCGGTTACGGGAGCCGTCATTGTTTCCACGCCGCAACACGTTGCTTTGGCAGATGTACGAAAAGGAATCGCGATGTTTACCATGGAAAGCATCAATATTCCTGTTCTCGGTTTGATTGAAAATATGGCTTATTTCACGCCGGAAGAATTGCCGGAAAACAAATATTATATTTTCGGAAGACAAGGTGCACAATATCTTGCGGAAGATTTAGGGATTCCGATTTTGGGCGAGATTCCTTTAATCCAAAGCATTCGCGAAGCAAGCGACTCGGGAAGACCGGCGGCACTTCAGGAAAATTCTAAAATTGTGGAAATCTATAGAGAAATCACACAAAAAATGGTGGAAAGTCTTGTGGAAAGAAACAAAAATCTGCCGCCGACAGAAGCCGTGAAAATCACGACAATGGCGGGCTGTTCTCCGAAAAAATGAATTTACCTCAATCTCTACTTGGCACATTCTACTTTTTCCTGATATCCGACTATATTTTATTTTTTTTCCTAAATTTAGCCTTTAAAAATTTTACGAAATGAAAAAATATTTTTTATTGACAGGTATTTTTGTTGTACTCGTTTCATGCAGCACAACTAAATCCTACACCGTTTTGCCAAAAAGTAACACCGAAACTCAAGGCGATGTAACCTTTACACAAAAAGGAAAAACAGTAACCCTTAAAATGAATATTAACAATTTAGCTCCCGGCGAACACGCTGTCCATATTCACGAAAAAGGAGATTGTTCTGCTGCTGATGCAAGTTCTGCCGGCGGACATTGGAACCCTGCAAAAGACGATCACGGAAAATGGGGTGCCGAACATTTTCATATGGGAGATATCGGAAACTTGACTGCAAACGCCGATGGTTATGGAACTTTAACTTTTAGTACAGACAAATGGTGCATCGGTTGCGACGACGAATCTAAAAATATCATCGGAAAATCCATCATCATCCATGCCGGACAAGACGATTTTACAACACAACCTACCGGAAACGCCGGCGGACGAGTGGGGTGTATGGAAATTAAATAAACTGAAAAATCGGCAACGATAAAAAAAATAAGGATATGAATAGAATTCATATCCGGTAAATATATTTGTAATTTGTGTCCTCCAAGGTTTTCACGTATCAAACGCTGTGCCAAAAATTAAAACTTCATAAAAATATCGGTTATTTTTTTTGCACAATTTTCAGGGATAATTTTCCAATCCAAAAAATATTCTTATTTTTGCAAACCCTTATCGGGAAAATTATGTTTAATCAAATAAACTAATCTGTGTGAATACATTGAGTTACAAAACAATTTCGGCAAACAAGGCTACCGCAAATAAAGAATGGGTTGTGGTGGATGCCGAAGGACAACCGCTCGGAAGATTGGCTTCCGCAGTTGCAAGGATTTTGAGAGGTAAGCACAAAACGAATTTCACGCCGCACGCGGATTGTGGAGACAACGTCATCGTTTTGAACGCTGGGAAAGTAACGCTTTCCGGAAATAAATGGGCAGACAAAACTTATATTTGGCACACCGGATATCCGGGCGGACAAAAATCTATGACTGCTACCGAACTTTTGAAGAAAAACGAATTGAAAGTTTTGGAAAAATCCGTAAAAGGAATGCTTCCGAAAAACAGATTGGGTGCGGCTTTGCTGAGAAATCTATATCTGTATGAAGGTTCGCAGCACAAACACGAAGCGCAACAGCCGAAAGTAATTAATATTAACGAATTCAAATAATAATTTATGTCTGCAATACACAAAATCGGAAGAAGAAAAACTTCAGTAGCAAGGGTTTACCTAAAACCCGGTTCCGGAAACATCAAAGTGAACGGAAAAGATGCTAAAGAATATTTTTCAACAGATGTTTTGGTTTATAAATTGAATCAACCATTCCAAATCACCGAAACAGCGGGACAATACGACGTTACCGTGAATGTTTTCGGCGGCGGAAATACCGGTCAGGCAGAAGCCATCAGATTGGGCGTTTCCAGAGCACTTTGCGAAATCAACGCCGAATTTCGATTGGCACTGAAACCGGAAGGTCTTTTAACCAGAGACGCAAGAATGGTAGAAAGAAAAAAATCAGGACAGAAAAAAGCAAGAAAGAGATTCCAATTCTCCAAACGTTGATCTGCTGTCGGCGAATGGCTTCCGGCTGTTGGCTTTCAGAGAATATTAATTAAAATTAAATTAAAACAAACAAAACAAGGGGATTAATCCCCTTGCAAAAGCAAAAAACCAACCGCCAAGTTACGTTTAGCATCCAAACTCTACTCCCACTCATCGTAGAGTTGATGGCTGAAAAGCGGAAAGTAAACTAACAAGAAAAAAACAAAAAAATGGCAAAAACAAATGTAAAAGACCTTTTAGAGGCAGGCGTACACTTCGGACACATGACCCGAAAATGGAACCCGAATATGGCTCCGTATATTTTTATGGAGAAAAATGGTATTCACATCATTGATTTACACAAAACAGCAGTGAAATTAGACGAAGCCTGCAACGCTTTGGAAAAAATTACTTCTGCAAATAAAAAAGTGCTTTTCGTGGCAACCAAAAAGCAAGCGAAAGAAATCGTTGCAAAACACGCTCAGGAACTCGGGATGCCTTATATCACGGAAAGATGGCCCGGCGGAATGTTGACGAATTTCGTAACCATCCGAAAAGCAGTGAAAAAAATGAACGCTATCGACAAAATGAAAAAAGACGGTACGTTTGAAACTTTATCCAAAAAAGAAAGGCTTCAGGTGGACAGACAAAGAGCCAATTTGGAAAAAAACTTAGGTTCCATCGCAGATATGGTTCGGCTTCCGTCGGCTCTGTTTGTTGTGGATATTTTGAGCGAACACATCGCCGTAACCGAAGCCAAAAAATTGGGAATTCCCGTATTTGCGATTGTAGATACAAATTCAGACCCCAGAAAAGTGGATTATGTGATTCCGGGAAATGACGATGCTTCCAAATCCATCAATATGATTTTAAGCATCGTTTCCGATGCGATAAAAAACGGACAATCTCAAGGAACAAACAATCAACAAGAGGATTCTAATGAAGAAGAACCCGAACCGATAACTGCGGATGTTTCCGATACCGACGAAGAATAATTTTTATAAATTAAACAAAAAAAGGATAAAAGTTTTTTGAGTTTTGATGATATAGTCAAAAATAGTTGTTGTATAGTTGAAAATAATTTCACATTAATTCTCTTGATTTTCACGCCTGATTTCCTGAAGGTAATTTATTTTTAAAGATTCGTATAAAGAATGTCGGCTAATCAATAATGAAACGAGTGAAGAAACCATTCCGGCGAGCATCAAATGAAAAATCAAAGAATGTCTGTCCGTCATTTCCAAAACCAAAATTGCAGATGTGAACGGTGCTCGCGTGATTCCGGTGAGAAATGCTACCATTCCCGCAAGAATCACAACGTTGGTTTCGTTGGCGTTTAAATTTATCCATCCGGAAATCACGGAACCAATGCTTGCTCCTGCCGACAAAGCCGGTGCGAAAATTCCGCCGCTTCCGCCCGAAGTGAACGATAAAGCCGGACCCAACATCCTGAAAATCGGAATGTACCAATCTTCATGTTTATCATCGGTGAAAAGTACGCGTTCCATAATTCCTACGCCCGAACCTAAAATTTCGCGGCTGATGAAAAAAGCGATGGACGCAATCATTAATGCAGAAATGATTAAGAAAATAATATTCGCAAAATCGGTTTTCAATTTTCTGCTTTTCCATCGGTTGATTTTAAGCATCATTTGCGATAGCCTGCTCGCTAAAATTCCTGAAATTCCGGCGACTAAAATCACGGGAAACATAATCGTGAGCGCAACATCACCGGTTTTCGGATAGCCGAGATAAAGGTAAGATCCGGCTAAAGTTTGCGCCGTAAGTCCGGCAATAATCACTGCTGTGAACAATGCCGTTTTAAAATAATTGAGATGGGTTTTCGCCAATTCTTCCACCGCAAACACAATTCCGCCGAGCGGCGTGTTGAAAGCGGCAGAAAGTCCGGCGGCAGCACCCGTCATGATCATGTTTTTTTTTGAAATTTTTGACCACCAATTCGGTAAATATTCGTTTACTTTTCGGAAAACGGAACCCGCAATTTGTATCGTAGGACCTTCTCGCCCAATCGCACCGCCGCCGATAACCAGAACCAAAGACGACAAAATTTTTAAAACAATGATTTTTAGATTTAAAAAATGCTTGATTAATTTATTTTCCTTCGGATTGGCGAGTTCAATGGCAGCCATCACTTGCGGAATGCCGCTTCCTTTCGCGTTTGGCGCAAATTTTTTCACGAGCCACCACGAAAATACGAAACCCATCGGCGCGAGAATGAAAATCAGCCAATCGTGCCAATTCATCATTTTTTCGAGCAACAATTCCGCCTGATGAAAAATCCGAGCATACATTACGGCAATAATTCCGGTGACTACGGAAGCAATCCAAAACGGAACCGCCTGAAGCAAATTGTTTTTCAGTCTTTCGTTTCGGATATTGTCGAACGCTTTTTTCAGATGGTTGCGAATGGAGATGAAAAAATTCCGCATAATGCAAAGTTAATTATAATTGAAGGATTGAAAAATATAGACAAGTAATCATGTTTCTTGTAAAAAAATTAATTAAATTTAAAAGTTCAAAAAACAGTAAAATGCCATTAGTAGATTCATCAAAATATGTTGCTGTTGAGATTGATGCAAACAGACAACTGATTTACGTACAAGCGGATTTTCCGGAAAACTGATGCAGATTTTGGAGAATAAAACCGTGATTTTCACAACGTATCAAAACGTGGCGGAAAACCAATTTGTTCGATGATGATGAAAAAATTTCCCTAATCCCCGAATTTTTCGATGACTCCCATTCTAAGCACTTTGATAAAAATATCTATTTGAGCATTGTGCAAGTAAGGTTAATGCTAACAAGATATGTTTTATCCACAATTATTTTTGATAATTTCTTCAACTTCTTTTGCTTTATTTACGGTTAAAAAATGTCCGCCTTTTTCAATAATGAAATCGGGTTTTACATTTTTTAATGGGATAATTCTGTCTTTGTTTCCGTGAATGTGGATGCAATTTTCCGGATTGTATTCGTTTTTCCAATTTATAATTTCACAGATTGCCCAATCCAGAAACCCGGGATTTGTTTCCTTTAAAATGCTTTTAAGAAGTCGTTTTTCAGATTTTGTTTTTATTCCAAAAAGCCAATTTGTTATAAAATTTTGTTTCTTTAAAATTGAATTCGGAATCAGTTTATTGATTTTCAATTTTCCTGCAATTCGATATGTTTTCGGAAGTTCATATTTGTTTTTTGCAGATGAAATAAGAATTATACTTTTGATTTTCAGGACTTTAGAAATTTCTACAGCTACAATTCCACCAAAAGACAACCCGATTAAAATCGGATTTTCAGCATTTAATTTCAGAGAAATTCGTTTAGCGTAATTTTCCAGAGATTCATTCTTCAAAGGCTGAATCCAATCTATAAATTTGACATTCAAATTTCCAAAATCAATAGAATTAAAAACGCGTTTATCTACTCCCAAACCACTGAAAATATAAATGATTTGTTGCATTTGAACAAAAAATTACGCTCTTTTATACTCATCTTCCAAACGCACAATATCGTCTTCGCCAAAATACATTCCGGTCTGTATCTCTATGAAAACCAGGGGTTTATCGGTAAGATTCATAATTCTGTGTTTTGCGCCGATCGGGATAAAAATACTTTCACCGTAAGAAAGTCGAATTTCATTATCGTCTAAAACAACAGAGGCTTCACCTTCAACAATTGTCCATTGTTCTTGTCTTTTGTGATGATATTGGTAAGATAATTTTTGTCCCGGATTCACCTCAATTCTTTTCAATTTATAATTCGGGTTATCTGCCAAGACATCATATTTTCCCCAGGGTCTTTCGTCGGTTTCCAATATGCGTATCATTTTTTTTCAATGAATATGGTTAAAAAATTCAAATTATCCTCAAATTTCCTTAAACCGAAGATTATTTTCTTTCAGAAATTGTTCTGCTTGCTGTTTGTAGTGCCCGCTCGTCAATTTGTCGTGAATGGCTTCAAAAGCAGAAAGCGTTTCGTCGATTTCGGAATCGGTGTGAGAAGCGGTAGGAATCAGCCTCAACAAAATCATACCTTTCGGAATGACGGGATAAACCACAACCGACGTGAAAATTCCGAAATTTTCCCGCAAATCTTTTACCAAAAGTGTCGCTTCCACAGGACTTCCCTGCATCATCACCGGCGTAACGCAAGTGTTCGTATTTCCGATATTGAAACCTCTTTCCTGCAATCCGTTTTGCAATTTGCGGACGTTTTCCCAAAGTTTGGCTTTTATTTCCGGTTTGGTTCTCAACAATTCCAATCTTTTCAAACCGCCGATTACCATTGGCATCGTCAGAGATTTTGCAAAAATTTGAGAACGGAGATTGAATTTCAAATATCTTATGATTTCTTTGTTTCCGGCAACGAATGCGCCAAAACCCGCCATTGATTTCGCAAAAGTGGAAAAATAAATATCGATTTCGTTTTGGCAGACTTGCTCTTCGCCGGCTCCGGCTCCGGTTTTTCCCAAAGTTCCGAATCCGTGCGCATCGTCCACCAAAAATCTAAAATTGAATTTGGATTTTAAATCGCAGATTTCTTTCAGTTTTCCCTGCATTCCGCGCATTCCGAAAACACCTTCCGTAATCACAAGAATCCCGCCGTTGTTTTCTTCGGCAACTTTTGCGGCGCGTTCCAGATTTTTTTCCAAACTCGCCATATCATTATGTTTGAAGGTAAAACTTTTTCCCAAATGCAAACGAACACCGTCCACAATACAAGCGTGGGAATCCGAATCGTAAACGATGACATCGTGTCGAGAAACCAAAGCGTCAATGATGGAAACCATTCCTTGATAGCCGAAATTCAGCAAATACGCCGATTCTTTTTGAACGAAATCTGCCAATTCCCGTTCCAACTGCAAATGCTGGTCGGTTTCGCCGGACATTGCTCTTGCGCCCATCGGATAAAACATTCCGTATTCTGCGGCGGCTTTCGCGTCGGTTTCCAAAACTTCGGGATGATTGCAAAGCCCCAAATAATCGTTGGCACTCCAAAATATCACTTCTTTTCCTTGAAAAATCATTCTCGGACCTATTTTTCCTTCCAATCTCGGGAAAATAAAATAGCCTTCGCCATAATCTGCAAATTGCCCGAGCGGACCGGGATTTCGCTTGATTCTTTCAAAAATATCTGTCATTTAATTAATTAAAATTTGCGGTACAAATTTAGGGAAAATAAATTTAGGTTGAGGGGGAAATCAATTATGAACCGGTTCAAACGCATTAGGAGAACACAAGCCTTTGTTAAATAAAATGCCTTTGCGTTTTCGAAAATCCGGATAAAAATAGAAATCTTTGCGTTAAAAAAAGACGGTGGATTAACATTTTTTAATGCGTTTAGCCTGATTATGAACTACATATTCAAATCTGCTGAGATCTTGTATTTTTTGCTTTCGTGTCCACACAAGAAAACGCTGGCTGATACGAGCAAATGTTAAGATTATTAAGGATTATTTGCAAAATATTTACTGCAATATTATGTATCGAACCAGCGTAGAATAGTAAAAAAATTCAATTATCTTGTCTATCTTATTATAATGTTAGTTCCTCATAGTGAATTTTTTTACCCATTTTCACCAATCACTGATATATTTTTAAGTTTAAAGAATTTTATTCGGTGCAATTTATACATTTTTATACATAACACCAAATTATTTTTTTATTAAATTGTTTTAATTTGATTATCAATAAATTATCTTTTCAAACAAGCCGTTCAGAGTAAAGAAAAAAATACGATCAAATTGATATCTGTCCCCAAATTCAGTTTTTTTCTTATCCTGAACCTCACGGATTCTATCGCTTTATATGTAGAATTTGTAGCCGTAGCTATTTCTTTGGTGGTAAGTCCCAATTTCAGTAGTGCACAAATTTCCACTTCATAACTTGTAATGTTAGGATTAATTGTTTCAAGTTTTTCTGCAAAATCAGGATATAATTCAAGAAAAACAGGCATAAAAGAATTATCTTTTCTGGAAATGGCATCGAAAATATCTCTTATACTTATCCTCTTTCGGCTGAATTTCAATTTTTTGAAAACCGTGTGTCTATATTTTTTCAAAAGTTTTGGAAAATACAAAAAACGCGCCATTTTATATTTTTTTTGCTTTATATAATTTTATTGCTCTACTTTTTCTACATTATATTTTAAATTTAAATTTCTGATAATAACAAATTTCTATTTTTAGGGTATAAAAATACAAAGTGAATAAACAGTTTTATATTGCACTATTTTACATTTTAGTGCTGTCAGGTCATTTAAAATATATAAATCCGAAAGTTTTTTCGGAAAAGGCAATTTTAGCGGATTTTTATGATTTAAATCAACTTTTGCTCCCCTCAAATTCACGCAGTTACTCCCCTCAAATTCATTCAATATTGATTTCCAATTAGTTATAGGGGTGGAATTGGGTTTAAATCGAAGAAAAAAATGTAATTAAATTGGTTTCTGCGTTGAGATTCAGTTTTTTTCTGATGCGAAATCTTGCAGATTCTACGGATTTGTAGGATGTATTTGTAGCGATTGCAATTTCTTTTGTACTGAGTCCGAGTTTCAGTAAAGCGCAAACTTCCATTTCATTGGTCGTGATTCCGGAATTAATGGCTCTGATTTTATGGGCGAAATCGGGATATAATCTGATGAATGTCGGGACAAAAGAATTGTCTCTTCTGGAAATGGCATCGAAAACATCTGTGATATTCACTGAATTTTGATCGGCTTCCGGATTTTCATATAATTTTTCAAATTTTGATTGCCGATTTCTGCTTCTATAAAATATAATTAATGAATAAAAAAAGTAAATGATCAGAGGATATCCTAAATATCTTAAACCCATATAATAAGGAGAATATACCGGAAAAGAGGATTTTATGAATGATAATTTTACATCTTTCATAAAAATCAATATCGCAACCATTATTGCGATAATTCCATAAAGAAAAAATTTTCTCCAACTCTTAAACAGAACCGAAGAATACATAATCAACAACCAGTAAACAAACACAAATTGAAAGACAAACTCCAACTGTGAATAAATGTATTCGGGATAAACATCGAAGTATTGATAAAGCAACGAGAAGTAAAAAATCATTCCGATGGTTCCGATGAAAAGGTAGTTTCTGACATCTATTCCCTTGTAATATTTTATCAAAATAAAGACGATGTAAGCTAAAAGAATTAATGAAAGATAGGAAAGAGATTTTACACCATATATCAAATTGAAAATCAGAAATATAGAAAGCGTAATCACCAATGCATATAGCGTTTTCCTGATTAATGGTTTTTCCAAATCTGTCAGCATATCATTTTTTTAAATTCAAAAATACAGATTTTTTTTGTTCGGAAATCCTTGATGCTTTTCAGCTAAATTGAATCCTTATAAAAAAGAAAGAATATATATTTTCATCGAAAGCGGCTAAATCGGTTTTATCTTTATCTTGCGAAACACAACGCGCGATAATTGAAAATTTTTTCGGTATTGATGAGATGTTCCAGCAAAGTTTTCAACGTCCATTTTCCTTCGGCATAAGCAAATCGGCTTTGTTCTTCGGAAAGTTTGGCGTAAATTTTCAAAGTTTTTTTACCCGCATTTCTCATTTCGCCAAGCCAATTTTCGGACGGAATTAAATCTAAATAATACTGTATATATTTTTCGAAATCAGTCATTTGGCGATTGGCTTTTTGCTTTTTGCTCATTGTCTTTAAATCTACATTTTCCCGTGAAATTCTTCATAACTCGGACCATACAAACCGGGAACGTTATTTCCTGTAACTCGTAGATAAGCAATGAGTTCGCCGCGATGATGATACAAATGGCTACACAAAAACGCACGAATCATCATTGTTTTCGGCATTGGTCCCACAAAAACTTGATCTCCGGATTTCAAAGTCCAATCGTTGGAATAGGTGGATTCATCGGAGTTTTCGATGGCTTTTTGTGCTTTCACCACGTTTTCTTCAAACTTTTGAACGATGTTTATCGCTTTGGAAATATCGCCGGTATCGTATTGATAAGTCGCCAAATCGAAAGAATCTTGAAGATATGTCGGTTCGTACCAATCGTAAATTCCGGCAATGTGCGAAGCCAATTCCGCGATAGACCAAAGATACGGCTGCGGGCGATAATCCAACGCAGAATCCGGAATTGCGTTGAGCAATTTTCTTGTGTTTTCGGCTTCGTGTAGAAATTCGCCGAGCAAAATTTGTTTAAGCATATTTTTTAATTTTGGTTTAATATTCAAATTTAGGGAAAAAAGTTGAGGTCAATATGAATCTTATCAGGTTTTCCGGGCTAAACAGTATTCTATTCGGTCTTTAGAAAACAGCAACAGGGACTAAATGTTCAACACGATATTGAAGTATCTACTTTGATTCTGTCTTTTTACCTCTTTAATCACTATTGTTTTCAGAGGAATCGGTGAACCTCGCGGTTTTTCTGTTGCTTTTCCAATGAGGTTTTTTCAAAATTATTTTACTTTTGCAAACTTATCACTTTGAGTTTTGAATCTAATGAAACCGGCAACAGAAAAAGACATCAGCCTCATCCAAGAACTCGCGCGGAAATCTTGGAAAAATGCATATTCCGAAATTCTTTCCAAAGCACAAATAGATTTTATGCTCGAAACGATGTATTCTGCGAAAATGTTGAACTTGCACATTTGCGAAAACCCGAATTACCGGTATTTTTTAATTTCGGATAATGGAAATTTTGTTGGATTTGTCGGCTTTGAACATCATTATGAAAATCTCACGACAAAACTTCATCGCATTTACCTCCTTACCGAAGCCAAAGGAAAAGGTTTGGGGAAAATGAGTATTGATTTTCTAAAAAATGAAACCCGAAAAAGCGGCGACAAAAGAATTATTTTGACGGTCAATAAAAACAATCCGGTAAAAAATTTTTACGAAAAACTCGGATTCCAAATTTACGGCGAGGCTATTTTTGACATCGGAAACGGATTCGTGATGGACGATTTTTTGATGGAATTCCTCTCGGCATAACAATTTCCTAAACCTCTTCCAAAAATTTCTTTTGATTTTCAAAGGATTTGAAAATTTTATTTTGCATCACTTTTTCCATCAGTTTCTTGGACGGCTGAATGTTTATCGCCGGAATGTTGTTGGCGATGATGTTGGTTTCTCAAATTTCAAATTTGCCGATGTTATAAAATTTATTATTTTCGTTAAAAAAGTTACCGAAAAACCTACAACTTGAAAAAATGCTAAAAAACATCCCGATTGAAAAAATTTTATTTCTCGATATAGAAACCGTTCCGCAATCCGGAAATTGGGAAGAACTCTCTGAAACCGAGCAAAAACTTTGGGACAAAAAAACGCAACGGCAACGAAAAGATGAAATTTCCGCCGAAGATTTTTATGCCGAAAGAGCCGGAATTATGGCGGAATTTGGGAAAATCATTTGTATTTCCATCGGAATGTTAGAAAAAAATGAAACGCTGAAAATCAAAAGTTTTTTTGGTGACGACGAGAAAAAACTGCTCACCGAATTTGGAGAAATTTTCAACAGCCCGAGATTGCGAGATGTGATTTTGTGTGCACACAACGGAAAAGAATTTGATTTTCCGTGGATTGCAAGACGCTTTTTAATCCACGAAATGCTGCCGCCCGTCCCCTTTCAAATGTTCGGAAAAAAACCTTGGGAAATTCCGCATTTGGACACGATGGAATTGTGGAAATTCGGAGATTATAAAAGCTATGTTTCGCTGGAACTTTTGGCGCACGTTTTCGGAATTCCTACGCCGAAAGACGATATTGACGGATCTATGGTTGCAACAATTTATTACAAAGAAAAAGACTTGCAACGTATTGTGAACTATTGTGAAAAAGATGTTTTAACTTTGGCGAATATTTTCCGAAAAATGCGTCAGGAAAATTTGTTGAAAAGATTTGAACCTTGAATTTGGCTTTTGGCTTGTCACACTGAGCGAAGTCGAAGTGTTGGCTTTTTGCCTTGAATTTTTGAACTTTGAACCAAAATGTGTAAGATTTCGACAGGCTCAATCTGACACATTTTTGTCACGCTGAGCACAAACGTAAGTTTGCGAACGCAGTTCATAGAAGCGTTAAAGAACCTTGAACTTTGAATTTTTGAACCTTGAATGAAATACACAGACGAACAAATTGCCGTCATCGGCGAGAAAATTATAAAAACTTTAAAAACGATTTACGACCCCGAAATTCCCGTTGATATCTACGAATTGGGATTGATTTACGATGTTCAGATTTCGGATGAGGGAAACGTGAAAGTGGTGATGACTTTGACCACGCCGAATTGCCCCGTCGCCGAATCGCTTCCGGCAGAAGTTCGCGAAAGGGTAGAAAACGTGAAAGGCGTGAATTTGGTAGATTTGGAACTCACTTTCGAGCCGAGTTGGCACAAAGATATGATCAGCGAAGCCGCAAAATTTGAACTGGGAATGCTGTGATTTTGATTGATGGTTTTCGGAGTTAAAAATCTCAAAACACAAATTTCGCACATCAGAAATGAAAAATATCTTTCGCTTTGTTGAATGCCGCCTCGAAATGTAAAAGATTTTGCCGAATATCAATTTTTTCCGAAGCCATAAAATTGAAAACCTGTTCGGTCGGCATATTTCCCACCAAATCGTCTTTCGCCATCGGACAGCCGCCGATTCCTTTAATCGCAGAATCAAAACTTCGGCAACCTTTGTCGTAAGCCGCTTTCAATTTTGTGTAAGAATCTTCATAACGATTGTGAAAATGCGCTCCAAAAGTGATTTCAGGATATTTTTCCGGAATTTTTTCAAACAAAAGAGCGATGGTTTCGGCAGTTGCCGCGCCGATGGTATCGGAAAGCAAAATATTTTTAATTCCGATTTCGCTGAAACGTTTCGCCCAAAAATCCACGTCTTCCCAATTCCACATTTCGCCGTAAGGATTTCCGAAAGCCATTGAAAAATAAACATTTAGTTGTTTTTGTTGGGATTTCGTCATCTCGAAAATCTCCGAAATTTGCCGAAACGCTTCCTCCTGATTTTTATTTGTATTTCTGTATTGAAATGTCTCCGAAATAGAAAACGGAAATCCCAAAATGTCCACAGATTTGTGTTTCAAAGCGTGTTCCGCACCGGCGATATTGGCTATGATCACGGAAATTAAAGTTCCGGAAAGTGATTTGTCAATGTTTTCTACAACTTCCGCAGAATCAGCCATTTGCGGAATTGTTTTCGGGGAAACAAAACTCGCACAATCCAAAACATCAAATTTCACTTCCATCAGCGCATTGATGTAATCAATTTTTTTTTGTGTCGGGATAAATTCACCCCAGCCTTGCATTGCATCTCGCGGACATTCCGTCAGAAACATTTTGTTTTTTTTGATTTTATAAAGATAATATTTTTTTTGATATGAGATTCGAGGCTTTGACTTCGCCATGCTAAACGCATTAAAAAATGTTAATCAATTGTTGTTCCTTTGCATCCTTGCGGCTTTGTGTAGATTTTCTCACGCCAACACAATGGAGCAAAGGACTCAAATATTTTTCTTGTTTTAAGGCTGTCAATGTTTAAAATCTATGAATCTATGCGGTTACTTTTCATTAGAAATATCCGCAATATGGCATCATTTTTCATAAAATTTTAGTGTGCTTAGCCTGCAATTAAAAAACGGCAACTGTTTTTTTTATTCCTATTTTTGCAAATCAAAATTCCTTTAAAAATGTCTTTGGAAATCACAGGTCTGATGAAAAAATTTGGAGAGCAAATTGCGCTGAACAACATCAATATCAGCATTCGCAAAAATGAAATCATCGGACTTCTCGGTCCGAACGGCGCCGGAAAATCCACGTTGATGAAATCCATTGTCGGTGTTTTAAAAATAGATGAGGGTGAAATTTTTTTTAACGGAAAAAACATTACCAAAAACGAAATCGAGAGCAAGAAAAATATCGGTTTTCTGCCCGAGAACAATCCGCTTTATCCTGAAATGTATGTGAAAGAATATTTGAATTTTGTGGCAGATATTCATAAAATTTCCAAAGAAAAAATTGAGCAAATCATTGATTTAGTTGGAATTACGCCGGAAAAATCTAAAAAAATCGGGCAACTTTCCAAAGGCTACAAACAGCGAGTCGGTTTGGCTCAGGCAATTATTCATCAGCCGGATTTGTTGATTTTGGACGAACCGACTAACGGGCTTGATCCGAACCAAATTCTGGAAATCCGAAACGTCATTAAAGAAATCGGGAAAGAAAAAACCGTGATTCTTTCCACGCACATTATGCAGGAAGTAGAAGCGCTTTGCTCACGCGTCATTCTGATTCACAAAGGAAACATTATCCAAGATTCGCCGATTGACGAGTTTAAAGGGAAATATAAAAATCTGGAAGAAGCGTTCAGAAACTATACGGAATAGAGGTGAGATCACGTTTTGACGAGATGAATTTATAATCCCGAAACCATCCGAATAAATTTTTCCACCGTTTCGTCATTGGTTTTCCATGAAGTGATGAGGCGAATTGCAGAAAAATGTTCATCTATTTTTTTCCATTCGTAAAACTCAAATTCGGATTGCAGTGTTTGGATTTGCTTTTGGTTTAAAATCGGAAAAAGTTGATTGGAATAGGTTTCTGTGAGAAATCGAAACCCGGATTCTTCAAATTTATTTTTGATTTTTTTCATCTGAAGATTGGCGTGTTTAGCCAAATTAAAATACAAATCGTCCTGAAATAGCGTTAAAAACTGTATTCCCAAGACTCTTCCTTTTGCCAAAAGTCCGCCTTTTTGTTTGATGTGAAATCGAATGTCTTCCAAAATTTCGGGATTATTGACCACGATGGCTTCGCCGAACAATGCGCCGTTTTTCGTGCCACCGATGTAAAAAACATCCGTAAATTTCGCACAATCTTCCAAAGATAAATCGCCGTTTTCCGAAGCGATTGCTTGCCCGAGCCTTGCGCCGTCCATAAACAAAAAAAGCCGATTTTTTTTACAAAATTCATAGAGATTTTTCAATTCTTTTTTGGTGTAAACGGTTCCCAACTCCGTTGCATTCGAGATGTAAACCAATTTTGGTTTCACCTGATGCGGAAAATTGGTGTGTATTTTTAAGACTTCGGAAATCTGTTCGGGATAAAGTTTTCCGTTTTCCGAAAAAACGCTGTGGATTTTGTGTCCGGCGTGTTCGACGGCTCCGGTTTCATTGGAATTGATGTGTCCGGAATCTGCGGAAATCACGCTTTCGTAAGGTTTTAAAACTGCTGAAATCACGAGCAAATTTGCAAAAGTTCCGCCCGAAACAAAATGCACTTTGGAGTTTGAAGATTTGCATTTTTCTAAAATCAATGTTTCTGCTTTTCGGCAAAATTCGTCTTCGCCGTAGCCGTTTTGCTGTGAATCATTGTTTGCAAAAAGTGCTTCGAGAATTTTCGGATGGCAACCCTCGGAATAGTCGTTTCTAAAAGAATGTTTCATGTTTTCAAGAGCGCGTAAAAATAAATGCAAAAGAGCCAAATAACAATAAGATAATTTTTAAAACTGCCGGCGGCAATAAGACATCAACAATGTTCTTTAAAGTTTGTTATTCGATTGTAACTCGAATTTATTTCACCATTTCTGTTTTAAAAACTTCGTCGTAATTGTGAACACAATTGTTGCTGAAACCTTGCTCCGCCATCCATTGATCGCTGTAAACTTTCGTCATATATCGCGAACCGTGATCGGGAAATATCACAACCACTACATCGTCTTTTGTAAATTCGTGGGAATTGGCGTATTGCAACAATCCCTGAACTGCGGCTCCTGATGTGTAGCCGCTCATTATTGCTTCTTTCAGCGCGATTTCTCTGGTTCTGTAAGCCGACATTTCATCATTCACTCTGATGAATTTATCAATTTTATCAAAGAGTAAAGCGCTCGGAATCAAACTTTTACCAATTCCTTCGATTTGATACGGATGAACTTCACTCAGATTGATTTTTCCGGTTTCGTGATAAGTTTTCAAAATGGAGCCGTCTGCATCTACACCAATGATTTTAATGTTCGGATTTTTTTCTTTTAAAAATTTTGCCGAACCGGACAAAGTTCCGCCTGTTCCTGTGCAAGCGATGAGGTGTGTGATTTTTCCTCCGGTTTGTTCCCAAATTTCCCGACCTGTGGTTTTGTAATGCGCATCAATATTTAACTCGTTGAAATACTGATTGATATATATGGAATTTGGTGTTTCTTTTGCAATTCTTTTGGCAACTTCATAATAACTTCTCGGATCGTCTGCCGGAACATTTGCGGGGCAAACATAAACTTCGGCTCCCAAAGTTTTCAGATAACTGATTTTTTCCGCTTTGGTTTTATCGCTCACGGCGAGAATACATTTGTAACCTTTTATAATACAAACCATTGCGACTGAAAATCCGGTGTTTCCGGAAGTGGTTTCCACCACGATGGAATCTTTGTTCAAAAGTCCTTTTTTTTCTGCGGATTCTATGATGTGAAGCGCAATTCTGTCTTTAGTAGATTGTCCCGGATTGTAAAATTCCAACTTGGCATAAACGGTGGCCGGAATTTCTTTGGTTACTTTATTCAGTTTTACCAAAGGCGTATTTCCGATTAAGCCGAGAATGTTATCGTAAACATTAGTCATTTTTTCTCTATATAGTTTCACTAAAAAGCCAACCGCAAAAATACAAAAAATTATGTTTCAAAAGATTGATTTTAATCAATAAATCAAATGGGCAGATTCAACCTGTTAATGTAATTTTTTCAATAAGTACGTTTTTTTATTTAATTGATTATCAATATTTATGGAGGTAAAAGTTATAATATTTTTCGAAAAAATGTGGATTATTATGCAAAACAGACATTCAGAATATATTTACATTAATTTAATTTTTCTTAAACACAAAATAAACCGCTAAAACAAGGCATATTGCTGCGTATAAATGATTGATATTCAAATCAATGGTTTTGAAAGCAAATCTTGCAAAAACCACAAAAACCGCCAATGTAATCACTTCCTGAATCACTTTGAGTTGAAACAAACTGAAAGGTCCGCCGTTTCCGGAAAATCCGAATTTATTAGCCGGAACTTGAAAAAGATATTCAAAGAAAGCCAGCCCCCAACTGATTAAAATAATACTGAAAATTCCGGTTTTTTTCAGCCAACCTATTTCTTCCATTTTTAAATGTCCGTACCAAGCCAGTGTCATAAAAACATTGGAAATAATCAAAAACAAAATTGTGAACAAACTTTTTCCCATTTTTTGGTAAATCAATTTAATCCCGTCTGCTGCATGAGATAGCGGAGCAACAATATTTTAGCGAAAACCTATTTTGTAACTTTTGACAAAAATATAGAATAAAAAAACTTTCGGATAATTTTCCAAAAGTTTTTCAATCAAGTTTATTTATGAAAAAATTAAATAGAAATGGCTTTCATCACTCGGTTTTTATCGCTCAGATATTCTTCCATGCAAATCATACTTTCTGTTCTCATAACATCCTGAATATCATCTATTTGATAAATGATTTTCTTCGCGTCATCCGTATTTTTGGCTCTCACTTTGCAGAAAATATTGTATTTCCCGGAAATTACAGAAATCTCTATTACATTAGGAATTGCGGCAAGTTCTTTTAAAACTTCTTGAGTTCGGTTAGATTTTGTGAGCAAAATCCCGATATAAGCCGTGAAATGGAAATCCAGTTTTGTATAATTGATATCAAGAGATGACCCCAGAACAATGCCGGCATCTTCCATTTTTTTCACTCTTACGTGTATAGTGCCTGCGGAAACATCTATTTTTTTCGCGATTTCCGTGAACGGCATTCTGGTATTTTTCACAAGAAAATCCAAAATTTTTTTGTCGATTACATCAAGTTGATAATTCATTTTGTTATAGATTTAGTAATTTTTCTAATATTTTTTTGCAAATTTATAAAAAATCACTAAACTACCAAAAACAATTTTGAGAATTAACTTTTTTTAACTTATTTCAATCTCCGTAAGTTAAGAAAAGAAGTATATCGGTGGAAAATAAAATCAATTTCGTATAGTTTTTATCGGAATCTTCCTCAAGTCCCAAAAAAAATCTATATTTCTATGGTTTTTCCACCGCAACCGCAGGTTTGAAAATGTAGGATTTTCCCGTATTCAGATTTCTACAAAGGTAATTTTTTTTGCGTTTTTCCACGAGGCGGTATTTTTCCTTTTTATAAATAAAATCGCTTCCGGGCGGAATATTTTCGATGAGATTTTGGTTTTTATTTTTATCGTTAAAATGAAAATATTTCACCAATTCCGAACTCGACATAAAGTTGGCTTTCGGCGATTTTGAAAACTTTAAAATCGCGGGCTTCAAATCTTGGGAATACACACCGATGCTTTCCAAAAGCATTTCCCGAAACGTGTTTTTCCATTCGTTTCCGTGCGATGAAATCCGAAATCCGTATTTCTCAAAAGCGATGAGATGTGCCAATTCGTGCGTTAAAACAAAAAAGAAAAGTTCGCTCGGGAGTGTAGAATTTACGGTAATTTGATGGCTTTTGTCCGGTAATTTTCTGTAGTCCCCCAATTTGGAATTTCTGTTTCGGGTAATTTTGATGTGGATGTAGAACTCGCCAAACCAGTTTTTCAAAAAAGGCAACGTGTTTTCCGGAAGATATTTCTGCAAAAGCGCTATCGACATACTGCGAAAATAGTGTTTTTTATCTTGTTTAAAAATTACAAATTTGCAAATGCTTAAGTTTTTCAATTATCAAAAATTACCACACACAATTCATCTCGTGGGCTAAACACATTAAAATTTCAAATATCTTTAATGAATAAATTAAATATATTTAATAATTGTGAAATATTTAAGTATAATTTTAACTCAAAAAGTTTTTAATCCTGAATCAAGTTCAGAACTGAAAAATATTTTAAACACAAAGGCATTTTACTCAGCAACCGGAAAAACGTAAAAAGAACGCGAGCCATTGCTAAATAAAATGCCTTTGCGTTTTCGAAAAATCCGGATAAAAATAGAAATCTTTGCGTTAAAAAAATCCGACGGATTAACATTTTTTAATGCGTTTAGCTTGATTCACCTCGTCCACAAGACAGGATTTTCAAATTAAAACACTATTTTCGCAAAAATTTTTTAGTAATGAAAAAATTGATTTTATTCATTTTTAAAAATATAACTCATTGATTATTATTTTTTGATTTATATATCCATATGTTAATTTAACCAATATCAATTCTCAAATTACCAAATTTTCAAATTACCAAATTATCACAAAAAAATATGTCAAAACAGGAAGATATTTTTAAGAAAGTGGTTTCCCACGCCAAAGAATACGGGTTTATTTTTCCTTCGAGCGAAGTCTATGACGGACTTTCCGCCGTTTACGATTACGGACAAAACGGTGCCGAATTGAAAAACAACATCAAACAATATTGGTGGAAAGCGATGGTGCAACTCAACGAAAATATCGTAGGAATAGACGCTGCAATTCTGATGCACCCGACCGTTTGGAAGGCTTCCGGACACGTGGATGCTTTTAACGATCCGTTAATTGACAACAAAGATTCCAAAAAACGCTTTCGTGCCGATGTTTTAATCGAAGATTATTGTGCAAAATTGGAAGATAAAGTGCAAAAAGAAATCGAAAAAGCTGAAAAAAGATTCGGCGAAACGTTTGATAAAAATCAATTTGAAACCACCAATCCGAGAGTTTTGGAATACCGCGAAAAGCAAAAAAACATCCTCTCGCGAATGGCGAAATCTCTTGAAAATGAAAATCTTGCAGACATAAAATCTTTAATCGAAGAATTGGAAATCGCCGATCCCGACACCGGTTCCAAAAACTGGACGGATGTTCGGCAGTTTAATCTGATGTTCGGAACAAAATTGGGTGCTTCCGCTGAAAATGCAACGGAAATCTACCTTCGTCCGGAAACGGCTCAAGGCATTTTCGTGAATTTTTCCAATGTTCAAAAAACCTCTCGGCACAAACTTCCTTTCGGAATTGCACAAATCGGGAAAGCCTTTAGAAATGAGATTGTTGCACGACAATTTATTTTCAGAATGCGCGAATTTGAACAAATGGAAATGCAGTTTTTTGTGCCGCCCGGAACCGAACTCGGTTTCTACGAAATGTGGAAAGAAAAACGGATGAATTGGCATCTTGCACTCGGTTTGGGAGCGGAAAATTATAAATTTCACAACCACGAAAAATTGGCGCATTACGCGAACGCCGCCGCCGATATTGAATTTAAATTTCCTTTCGGGTTTAAAGAATTGGAAGGCATACATTCCAGAACGGATTTTGATTTGTCCGCTCACGAAAAATATTCGGGCAGAAAATTTCAATATTTTGACCCCGAAAAAAATGAAAACTACGTTCCTTACGTCGTGGAAACGTCTATCGGGTTGGATAGAATGTTTCTCGCCATTTTTTCTCATTGCTTGAAAGACGAAATTTTGGAAGACGGCTCGGAAAGAACGGTTCTCTCGCTTCCGCCTGCGTTGGCACCTGTGAAAGCCGCCATTTTGCCGCTTGTGAAAAAAGACGGACTTCCGGAAATGGCAGAAAAAATCTTTAACGATTTAAAATACGATTTCAACCTGATTTTTGAAGAAAAAGACAGCATCGGAAAACGCTACAGACGGCAAGATGCGATTGGAACGCCGTTTTGCATCACCATCGACCACGATTCGCTCGCCGATTTTTCGGTAACTTTAAGAGAGCGCGATTCCATGAAACAAGAGCGTGTCGAGATTTCCAAACTGCGAAACATCATCGACGAGAAAACAAATTTCAGGAATTTGCTTTCGAGGCTGTGAAATATATGAAATACAAAACCGCAGGTAAAAGTTTTTCGGGAAGGATTGGTTTAAATCTTTAATTTTTCAAATTTCAAAGCCCCGGACTCTTGGCTCCTTTTTATTAATCTTTAAATTTGCTGTTTTTCGGCACTCGTTTGATGCCCGAAAACAGTACATTCTGTGGAATCTCAGTCTATTGTGATGCGAATCAAACCGCATTTTCAATACATTTTTTGCCGAATTTCAAACTCGTTTCCGGCAATTCATTGGCACCGCGTTCGCCCAATTGTGCCAATCGCGTTTTTAAATTACTATTGTCAAAACCGCCTTTGAGCCGCAACAATTTGCTGACTAACACGTCTTTATAAAAAGAGAGATTTTACTCAATCGGGACACGCCGCAGAGATTTGCAAATATTATTGCGCTGAATTTCTGAGGGTTAAGTATTTTGGTGGCGTTTTTTATTTTGGTAGCGAAACACATGTCGAACAGGTCAAATAGTCCTAAATGGTTGATGTAATCGTTGATAACCATCAAACCGGAGTAACCCGTCAAATTTTCCGAAGTAAAATCTTTTGTGATTGAGAGCCTGTTTAAAAATTAAATTATAAAAATTAGTAAGACGTATTGTTGTGTAAAAATAATTACATAAAAAATTGATTGTCAGTTGATTATATGGTATATTTTTCGTAACTTGTTG
>JAITMJ010000079.1 GCA_031277475.1 Flavobacteriaceae bacterium | reverse complement strand
ATCAAAATGCAATCGTCTTTCAACAATTCCTGAATGTATTTTACGAAAGATTTCGGTTTTCCAATCAGTCCGCCATAAGATGCGCCGTTCACATAAAAATTTTTAAACGGACGCCATTTTCCTTCGGATTTTCCCATAAACTTTGATTTGTCAATAAAAAATCCCAATAACAAATTGGTGAGCGAAAGCCTTTTGTGATAACCTTTTGCGTGTGTTTCGCCGTTATTAATTGTGAAACTTAAATCATCGGAATTGAGTGATAACTTTTGTAAAATATGTTCCGAAACGTAGTCTTCATAAGTTGTCCCCGATATTTTTTCAATGAGTTGCCCCAACACAACATAACCCAAATTGGAGTATGAAAATTTTTCGCCGGATTTTGATTTCAGGTTATTTTTTTTCTTAAAAACAGTTGCAAAAAAATTGTTTCGGTTGAATGATGAATGTTCTTCGGCTAAATGTATCCAGGATAGCGGAATCGGATTTGGTATTCCTGAAGTATGATTTAAAATTTGCTTCACCGTAATTTCCGAGCCGTAAGAAAAATCCGGTAAATAATGGATGACCGGATTGTCCAAATCTATTTTTCCCTGTTCCGCCAATTGCAAAACCGCCAATGCCGTAAAAGTTTTCGTTACGGAAAACGCATTGTAAGTAATGTTTTCATCCGCCGTTTTTTGATTTGCAATATCCGCAAAACCCGATTGAAAAGTTTCAATGATTTGGTCTTCGTTAAAAAAATAATATTGAACGGATGGAGATTTTTTGTTTTCGATTTCTTGCGAGAGGATTTGGTTTTCCATTTTTGCTTCGTTTTGCTGTGCAACAACACTCATTGAAATGAATGGGAATGTTAAGAAAGAGATTATTTTTTTCATTTTGTTGCCATTTTGTTTAAATTGATGGCGCAAAGGTAGAAGCAAAATAGCCGGCAGCCGTTATCATTTGATAAAATCGTCCGGCTTTCTGACACGTTCGTTTCTCAATCGGCTTAACGAAACATTGGTAATACCCAAATAAGAAGCGATAATATTATGCGGAATTAAATTTTCAAGATTGGGAAACTGTTTGCGCAACATCAACAGTCGTTCTTTGGCATTGAAGGAGCGAAAAATGGTTTCGTGGTAAATTGTCTGCGCAAACTCTGCTTCGATAATTCGCTGTCCGAATTCGTTAAATTCTTTGTTGGTATAGCGCAAATTGTCGAGGTCTGTAACCAATATTTCGGCAAGTGCAACATCGGTCAATGTTTCTAAACTGAAAATACTTTTTCCGTTGTTTGTCCTCGCAAAATGTGGTGTAATCACAGATTCGGACATATAAAAACCTGTTGTTACCACATCGCCTTTTTCCGAAATATTGTACCGATGAACCACACCCGAAATCAATACATATTCCACCCTGTTTTTCTTTCCCTCCAAAAAGATATTGTAATTTTTAGGCAATTCAACAATATTTGCCTTGTCTGAAAAAAGTTGCTTTGAAAACTCCGAAACAACCCCGAAATTGGTTAATGTGTTTGATAATTTTTTGTTCATTTTGAATTAATCATTTTACAATCAACCCAGCACACACTTTTTAAATTGATTTCCACGATCTTCATAATTTTTAAACAAATCAAAACTTGCGCAACACGGCGAAAGCAAAACGGTGTCGCCTTTTTCTGAGACGGATTTTGAAATCCGAACCGCCTCTTCCATTGACGATGTATCGAAAATGAATTCTTTTTTGTGTTTAAAGAAATCTATAATTTTTTGATTATCAACACCTAAGCAAACTATCGCTTTTACTTTTCGTTTTACCAAATCTTCGATTTCCGAATAATCATTTCCTTTGTCGGTGCCGCCGACAATCCAAACGGTCGGGGTTTTCATACTTTCCAAAGCGTAATAAGCGGCATTCACGTTGGTCGCTTTGCTGTCGTTTATGAATTTTACGCCGTCAATTTCTGCCACAAATTCCAATCTGTGATCTATCGCCTGAAACGTCATCAAAGAATTTCTGATGCTTTCATCGCTGATTTTCAATATTTTACCGGCAATGGAAGCGGCAAGACTATTGGCAACGTTGTGATTTCCGAGCAGCGACAAATCTTCGATATTCATTGAAAATTCGTCTTGAAATTTCACCCGAATTTTGTCGTCTTCCGCAAAACCGCCTTCGTGCAATTTTTCTTTTATGGAAAATGGAATGGCTTGGGCTTTTATTTCGAGTTTTTCGAGGAGATTTTTGCTCATTTCATCGTCTTTATTGTAGATGAAATAGTTGTCGTTTTCCTGATTTTCCGCAATTCTGAATTTCGCCAAAGCATATTCCTGATAATCATAATTGTATTGATCGAGATGATCCGGACTTAAATTTAACAACAGGGAAATATACGGTCTAAAGTTCTGAATATCATCTAATTGAAACGAACTGACTTCCAAAACATAATAATCAAAATTTTCTTCGGCAACTTGTTTCGCGAAACTTTTCCCGATATTTCCGCCCAAACCCACGTTGAATCCGTCGTTTTTTAGGATGTGATAAATCAGCGAAGTGGTCGTAGTTTTCCCGTTGCTTCCCGTGATTGCGATGATTTTGGCGTCCGTAAATTCCGATGCGAATTCTATTTCCGACGAAAGACGGATTCCTTTTTCTTTTATTTTTGAAATGATGTCTGCTTTTTTCGGGATTCCGGGAGATTTTACCACCCAATCTGCCTGTAAAATCCGTTCTTCATCGTGATTTTCTTCTTCAAATTCGATTTCATTTTCCAGCAAAAATTCACGATACGGACTTCTAATCTTTCCAAAATCCGACAAAAACACGTCAAAACCTTTTTTCTTCGCCAAAAATGCCGCACCCGCACCGCTTTCTCCGCCTCCCAAAATTGCTATTTTCATATTTTTAATCCCCCTTAAATACGCCGAGGAATGCGTTTTAAATGTTTTTAATTTTCTTTAAAAAACTCCTGAATCTCTTTTTCTTTTAAGATTTCATCAATATAATTTTATTCTTTGTGCCGCTCTCCGAGCGGAGTTTGTGGTTTCGCTTCCACAGGCTTACGCCTATGGTTATTCACATTCAGTCCTACGGACTGATTTTTTCAAATTTCAAACTTCAAATCTCAAATTTTTTTATTATCTCAAATTTTAAACTTCACTTCCACAGGCTTGTCTCGTCCTACTTGTCTCGTCAAAAAGACGAGAGATGAGATTATGCATAATTAAATCCTACGGTTTTTTTTTTAAATATTAAATTTTCTATTTTCAAGCGTTGCCCGTAGGGCAATAGGTGAATAACCGCAGGTGTAAGCCTGTGGGAACGCAATCGCCGCTCGGAAGCCGCCCGTAGGGCGGTACTAAAAATCTAATCATTTAAAAAATATTTTTCGTCAATTATAATTCCGTTTTCCTCTATCAATTTTCGATATTCATCCTGAAAACTAATCTTTTTGTGATGTTCTCGTTGATTTTTTATGTAATCAATCGCAGCATCTTTATCTTTATAAAAACAAGTAAACGCCGCATATTTTTCACCCCACGCTTCAAAATCCGGAAAATTCCCCGAATTTTTTAACCAAGAATTTGTAGAATTTTTTAATTCTCTAATAAAATTTGAAACCGACAAAGTCGGGTGAATGCTTGCCAAAATATGAATGTGTTCAGGCATTCCGTTAATTCGATACAAAAAGGATTTTTTATTTTTGATGAATCCCCAAATGTAACGGTATAATTCCTCCGAATGTTCGTTTGGAATAGTCGGTTTACTGTGTTTTGTTCTGATTATGATATGATATATTAATTGTGTATAACTCATAATTTTATTTTTTGTGCCGCTCTCCGAGCGGAGTTCTACTTGCTTTTCACTTCCACAGGCTTGCGCCTGCGGTTATTCATATTCAGTCCTACGGACTGCCTTTCGTGTTATTTTATTGTATTTGTAATTAATAATTTTCTATTTCATAATCAAAATTTCCACTCGGAGGAATGGTTAATATTCCTTTGTTTTTCAAATTTTCAGTGGCTTGCGTGTATATAAAATGATACCACCAAATGAAAAATTCTTCAAAAGAAATCTCTCGGGAATAACCCGTTTTTCTATAAACTTTTTCAATGTATTTTCGATTGTTTTCCAAAATATTAAGAAGTTTCGGCAGAAAATGATTTGCTGTTTTTTTCAAAATTTGATTGTCGGAATTTGTGATTTTATTTGCCGACGATTCCAAGTTGTGATAGTAGTCGGTTTGCCGATTGTTCCCATAAACCCAAACCTGCAAACTGTCAGTAAATTTCAAACCTTGATTTCCGTAAATTTTAAATGGTTCGCTGTTTTTTTCTGTGTTTTCCATATAACTTGCATAGTAGTTTTTTCCGTGTCTCAGCGGACGGTTGTATGATGAGCCGTCTTTTTGTTTGAAAAAACCGCTTTCCATTTCAAAAATATTCCAAGAATCCAGCAAAACATCGCTTAAAATCAGAAACGACCAGTGTTCAAAACTTTGATTTTCAGCCATTTCGGTTTTTGAAAATTCCGCTTTTATGTTCGGTAAATCTTTTTCTATTGCACCGGCAATTTGTGCGGAAATCGGTTTGGCATAATGATAAAGTTTTGCGCCGTCTGCTTCTGTCGCGATGAAAACGGTAGGTTTTAGTTTTCCTGTTTTTTCCGAAAGCCAATTTTTGTTTTTTAATAAAGTAATAATTCTGTCTGTGATTTCGTGGCTTAATTTCGTGTCTTTTTCAAATTCCGAAACGGATAAATTTTTATGAAGGTAAATGAGTAAAAAATTTGCGCTGTCTTTCCTGACACGAAAATCGGGGATATTATCACCTCGTGAAATCAAAGAACCCTCAAATTTTCTTTCCAAAATCGGAAGTTTTGAATTTTGGGCAAAAATCACAACTGAAAACAAAAATCCAAATGCTGTTAGAATATTTTTCATTATTTCTCTTTTTATGTGTTTTGTGCCGCTCTCCGAGCTTTTCCACAGGCTCGTCTCGTCCTTAAAGACGAGATTATTCACATTCAGTCCTACGGACTGCTTTTTTTATTCTTTTTTTTCAAATATTGTCAAAGTCATTCATATTTTTTCAAGCTTCTAAGTGCTTATTTCAAAGGCATTTAAAATTTCAACAAAGATAATACAACGAATCCAAACGCAAGCAAATTAATAGATAGACCGATATTGGGTTACATTCCTTTGCGAAAGTCTTTGAATAAGGGATTTCATCGCTTTGCACTACTTTAAAAAAAGTAGTAAAACCTAAAAAAACAAAAATATGGCATCTATTAAATTGATCCTGCGAAAAAAATCAGGAGGATAAAATAGGGCATTGCCCGCTTTACATCAGAGTTATCAAAGATTTCCACCTCGAACCTCCGAAATCGACGCTTCGCATCTCATAAAACTTTTTTTATTTGTGTCAAAATTTGCAAAACCAATAATTACACAATATACCGCCGCATTGCCTTTTGCCTCGTTGCTCCATTTGAAAGTTCGGTGCGCAAAATGAATTTTGATGCCGTATTTATTGAGCATTATATTCCAAAGCAAGCCTGTTTGCAAACCCTGCACAATGGAATTTGTAGAAACAAACGCCACTTTTATTTTTGTGCCTTGAATGTATTTTGCGGCTTTGATGTACCAACCGGTTACATAATCCAAATCGCCTGTATTTTTTATGTTTTCAAAAAACAGCCGTCAAATCGTGCTTTTGTTCTTTATTCATTATCCGAGAACCGATAAACGGCGGATTTCCGATGATATAAATATTTTCGCCATTCTGATGAAAGTCCGAACTCCTCTTTGTTTCAGATTGCGGAAATGCCGAACTTGGTTCAGTATCGCAATGATGCGGCAGCACATTTTCCCAATCCATTTTTAATGCGTTTCCGTGCACAATTTTTGCAGATTTTTTTAGTGGCAATCGCACAAAATATTGCCCAAACTCGTTGCTGATTTTCATATTCATTTGGTGGTCTATCAACCACATTGCCACTTCCGCAATTCTGACGGGAAATTCTTCGTATTCGATGCCGTAGAATTGGTCAACATCCAACCAAATAATTTGGCTCACGTCAAGAACAAGGGGGCTTGCCCCCTTGCTGTTTCTGTTCAATGCCCGCAAAACTTCCAATTCCAGCAAGCGCAATTCTCTGTAAGAAATCACCAAAAAATTTCCGCAACCGCAGGCGGGATCGAGAAATTTCAGTTCGCTTAATTTTTTGTGAAATTCTTGTAATTTTTTTGAAAGCAAGGGGTTTAAACCCCTTGTTATGCTTTCAAATTCTTGCCAAAGTTCGTCAAGGAAAAGCGGTTTGATGAGTTTCAGAATATTTTTTTCGCTGGTGTAGTGCGCACCCAAATTGCGGCGTTCTTTGGGATTCATCACGCTTTGAAACATAGATGGGCGAAATTTCACTCCAATCAATATAGGCGCAATCTAAAAGTGCTTGCCGCATATTGCTGTCAAAACTTGCGGTAGGCAAAATTTCTTCAAAGAGTTTTCCGTTCACATAAGGAAATGCGTCTAAATCTTCATCTAAATTTTTAAAACGGTTTTCTTTCGGGGTGTTCAAAACTTGGAAAAGTTCCTGCAGTTTTGCGGCGAGGTCGGAGCCGTCTTCATTGGTTCGGCGTTCGATAAAATCCTGAAATTGCTGTTTCTCAAAAATGGTGGTGTCTTCGGCAAAAAGCAAAAACAAAATTCGCACGAGATAAACTTCTAACGGATGTCCCGAATAACCGATTTCTTTCAGCCGGTCGTGCAGTTTTCCCATCAGTTCAGCGGCTTTGATGTTGGCGGGATCTTGCTCTTTGTATTCTTTTTTTTTGATAGCCGAGCAACCAACCGAAATGCGCTACGTTGTTTACTAATTCGTGGATTTTAAAGATAATGGGCGAATGCGATTCGCCCGTATCATTTTCCAAATCGTAGAGCCGAAACGTTTCAAAATCCGAAACCAGAATGTATTTCGGAAGTTCGTGAGGTTTGAGTCCGTAGGTGTATTCTTTTGCTTGTTCAAAGGCTTTGTCCAAGTTTTTGCCCTTGCTTTTCATTTCCACCAAAATCGTTCCTTTCCAAAGCAGGTCAATATATCCAGCCCCCTCCCGACCTCCCCCTTCGGGGGAGGAGTTTTTTAAAAGCGGAACGCGGTGTTCAAACGTCCCGATTTTTCTTCGCGTAATGCCGAACACATCAAAAAATGCGTCCAAAAACGGTTTGGCATCGGCTTCTTCGTTGGAAGTGTCCGCCCATTCTTTGGAGAATTTTATCGCTCGGTCTTTTATTTCGTTCCAAGATAGAGGCATTTTTTTTGGGTGTATTAATGTAAAATATATTAATGATTTTTCTTTTTTCTCATCAAACAATTTTCTCTGCCAAAAATCCTTGAATCAGTTTGGTGTCGCCATAAACGGTGTTCAAATTTCGGTTCACAATGAATTTTCGGGTGATGTTTTCTTCTTTGGAGAAATTGTTGAGTGCCTTTAAACTGATGGGTTTCGTCAATTTTTTAGACTTACATTCCAATGCTATTTTTTCGGTTGGTCGGGAAAGTATAAAATCCACTTCTGCTCCGTCTGCGGTTCGGAAAAACTGCAATTCCGAGCCTGCACCTTTGTTTCTCCAAAGTGCGAGCAGCACGATGTTTTCAAAAATAGCACCGTTGTCCGCACGAAATTCTATGTCGTTGAAATTCATCTGAATCATATTGCGCAAACCCAAATCGCAGAAATAGATTTTTTTCATCTTGCCAATGACTTTGCGTTTGTTTGTGAAATACGGCTCAAGCAATTTGATAATATACATTTGTTCAAGCAAATACAAATATTCTTCGCAAACTTTGTACGGCAATCCGCTTTCTCGGCTCAATTCATTGATATTCACTAAATTACCGATTTGTGCCGCCAAAATACGCAAGAGTTTATTGAATCCGACGCTGTGTTCATTTTTAATATAATTTCGCACGTCGTGCATCAGATAGGTTTTGTAAATATCTTCGAGAATTTCGATTTTTTCGGTTTTATTTTTCGTTAAAGCCGCGCGAGGCAAACCGCCGTAAATTAAATATTCGTCAAAAATTTGTTCTATTGAAGCGGTGAGTGCCGAATTTTCCGTATCGAGGTCGAAAGATTGGAAAAGCAGGTGCAATTTTTCGTCGCAGAACTGCAAATATTCCGAAAATGAAAGCGAAAATACTTCAATCACGCGCAGTCTTCCCGCCAAAGATTCTTCCACTTTTTGCAAAATATCGAGAGACGAACTTCCGGAACAGAGAATTTTCAAATTTTCGTATTTGTCGGTAAGCAGTTTCAGCATCGTGGAAACGCCGTTGATGTACTGAAATTCGTCAATCAATAGCAAACCGCTGAGTTCTTCATTCAAATATATTTTCAAATATTGCTCAATGGTGGAAAGTTTTTCAAACAAAGCAGCCGTTTCCGCATCTTGTCCGTTCAGGAAAAGCGATTTTTTCCCTTCGCTAAAAATTTTCATCAGCGAAGTTTTTCCCACTTGTCGTGCGCCAATCAGCACAACGATGGGCAAATGCTCGAATCCTGTTTCAATTTTTTGTAAATAAAATTCACGTTTCAAGATCATAATTAAGATTTTTTTACGGCTTCAAAAATACAAAATTATCGCCGGATTTTTGTCTGTTTAGATAAAATTATCGCCGAATTTTTGTATTGATGTAAAATGTATTAATGATTTTTTCTTTTTGTCGGATAAAATTATCGCTTGTTTTTTTGTATTTATGTAGAATGTATTAATGATTTTCTTTTTGTGTATTAGTGTAAAAAGTATTATTGATTTTTAATTTTCTGTTTTAATTTTGCTAACATATTCTGTATATGTTTAATTTCCGAATGAATGATATTAAAATCAACATTTTTAAAGAAACCAATATCATTCGCGATTAAAATTTGAGTTTCAAATTCAAATGATGAACCTAATGCAATATTCAAAAAATGAGAAAATTGAGCATCTGTGTCTCTGCCTGCGCCTTCGGCAATATTGGCAGGAATCGAATACAGACTTCTCCTTGCTTGCGAGGTTAGTCCGAACATTTCGTCTTTGGGAAATTCTTTAGAAATCGTGTAAAACATTTTACAAAGTTTCATTGATTTTGTCCAAACTTCCAAATCTCTAAAATTGTGCATCATTAATACATTTTACATCAATACAATGGTACAAAACCCCTCAATTCCTCAACGGTTTTCCGTTTTGCAACATATATTGGATTCTTTCCAGCGTTTTTCTTTCGCCGCAAAGTGAGAGAAATGCCTCTCTTTCGAGGTTTAATAAATATTGTTCGCTCACGAAAGCAGGCTCGGAAAGATTGCCGCCGACCATCACAAAAGCCAATTTATCCGCAATTTTCTTGTCGTGTTCCGAAATATAATTTCCGGCAAGCATTTGGTCGGTTCCCACATAAAACATCCCGAGCGCATCTTTTCCCAAAACTTGAATTTTTTGTTCAATCGGTTGCGTATAACCTTGATCAGCCATCAGTTTTGCAATTTTTTTCGCTTCGGCAATTTGCATATTTTTGTTTAAGACCACAAAATCTTTTCCTTTTTCCAAAATGCCCATATCAAAGGCTTCATAAGCGGAAGTGGAAACTTTTCCCATCGCAATATTCATAAAAACATCGCGGATTCGGTTGTTTTTCACATCGTCTTTATGAAATTCGCGGGAAGTTCTGAGCGTCAATTCTTTAGTTCCGCCGCCGCCCGGAATCACGCCGACTCCCGCTTCCACCAAACCGATATACGTTTCCGCCGCCGCAACCACTCGGTCTGCGTGCATCGTCATTTCGCAACCTCCGCCCAAAGCCATTCCGAAAGGTGCGACCACAACCGGAATTGCGGAATAGCGAACGCGCATCATCGTTTTTTGAAAATACGCGATTGCCATATTCAAATCGTCCCAATCTTGCTCGATTGCCATCATTAAAATCATTGCTAAATTGGCACCGACAGAAAAATTTGCACCCTGATTTCCAATCACCAAACCGTCGTATTCTTTTTCGGCTAAATCAATCGCGCGGTTCATTCCGTCTAAAACTTCGCCGCCGAGAGAATTCATTTTCGAGCGAAATTCAAAATTGATAATTCCATCGCCCAAATCCTGAATTGCCGCTCCGGAATTGCTCCACAAAGTCTTGTTTTTGCGGATATTATCTAAAATAATGAAAGCGTTTTGTCCCGGAATATCGCTATAGTTTTCGGAATTTTTATCGTAGAAAATACTTTGTCCGTCTGCGTTTATTTTATAAAAAGTTTCGTTTTTTTCCGCTAAAGTTTTCACCCAATCCGAAACTTCAAAACCTGCATTTTTCGCCAATTCTATTCCTTTTTGAACGCCGATGGAATCCCAGATTTCAAACGGTCCGTTTTCCCAGCCGAAACCGGCGCGCATGGCATCGTCTATTTTATAAATTTCATCGGAAATTTCGGGAATTTTGTGCGAAACGTAGGCAAACAACGCACCGAGAGAAGTTCGGTAGAGTTCGCCGGCTTTGTCGGTTCCGGTGATTAAAATTTTAAATCTTTCAATCGGTTTATCAATATTTTTGGTGAGTTCCAAAACAGGAAATGCAGATTTTCCTTGAAGTTCGTATTCCAAAGTTTCGAGATTCAGACCGAGAATTTCGGATTTTCCTTCGGCGTTTTTAACTTTTTTAAAAAATCCTTGTCCGCTTTTTGAGCCGAGCCAATTATTGTCCGCCATTTTTTGAATGTAGTCCGGAAGTTCAAAAACTTTGTTGAAATTTTCCGTTTCGGCACCGCTTTTGCGAACGCCGTTTGCGACGTGAATCAAGGTGTCCAATCCCACAACATCGGCGGTTCTGAACGTTGCGGATTTTGGGCGACCGATAATTGGTCCCGTCAATTTATCCACATCCGAAACGGTGAGATTCAGTTTTTTCACGTTGTGAAGCAAATCCATCATCGAAAAAACGCCGATTCTATTGGCGATGAACGCGGGCGTATCTTTTGCTAAAACTGTAGTTTTCCCCAGAAATTTTGCGCCGTAATTCATATAAAAATCAATGATTTCGGGAAGCGTGTCGCGGGTCGGGATGATTTCCAAAAGCGGCAAATACCTCACAGGATTGAAAAAATGCGTTCCGGCGAAATATTTTTTAAAATCATCGCTTCTACCTTCTGTTAAAAGGTGAATCGGGATTCCGGAAGTGTTGGATGAAATCAAAGTTCCGGGCGTTCTGAACTGTTCGATTTTTTCGTAAACGGATTTTTTAATGTCCAATTTTTCCACGACGACTTCGATGATCCAATCCGTATTTTTGATGTTCGGCAAATCGTCCTCAAAGTTTCCGATTTTTATTCTGTCTGCGAATTTTTGGGAATAAAGCAGTGCCGGACTTGCTTTTTTCAGTTTCTCTAAATTTTCTGCGGCAATTCTGTTTCTTACGATTTTATCGTCTTTCGTGAAGCCGTTTTTTTGTTCGGTTTCCGTGAGTTCAAACGGGACGATGTCTAACAGCGAAACCTGCACGCCGATATTTGCAAAATGTGCGGCGATGCCGCTTCCCATAATTCCCGAACCGAGAACCGTAACGTGTTTGATGCGTTTTTTCATAATTGAAATTTTTATATGCCCCCTGCCCCCCGAAGGGGGAAAGATTCCTAATAAAGGGACGTTTTTTTGTTAATTAATCTTTAAATAATATATGAGCAATTTTTTTATTTTTTTTAAGGAAATCAGCGAATATTCCATATTTTCCCCCTTCGGGGGACAGGGGGCTTATTTATACCTCATTTTTTCATAGACTTCGTTGGCGGTTTTTGTGATTTCATCCATCACTTCTTTAAAGATTTCGATTTTTTCCGGAGAGATTTTTTCGGTAATGTCTTTGTTGAAATTTAGGACGACTTCTCGTGAAATATTCCTGAATTTCATTCCTTTTTCGGTGAGTTTGATGATGACCGCGCGTTTGTCCGTATCTATTTTTTCTTTGCGAATAAAGCCGTTGTCAAACAAAACTTTTAGGATTCTGGTCAGCGATGTCGGTTCTATTGCCATTTTCGGACCGATATTTGTGCTTCGGGTTCCTTTTTTCGGGTCTATTTTCAAAAGTACCAATGCTTGAACGGCGGTAGAATCGTATTTCAAAGCCTTTTCGGAATACATTTTCAGTACGGAAGTCCACGCTTGTTTCAAAATGAAATCTATGTTTTCAATTTTGTTGTTTTCCATTATTGTGATTTTTAAAAATTAAAGTTTATCAAAGATAAGGATTATTATCCGTGCATAGTATTTTTAAAAACGTTAAATTTTGTTAATTATATTGAAAATCAATGAATTAAAAAATATGCTTTGAATAGTTTTAATGAAATAAAGGGAAAAATAATCTGAATATTCGCTTTGTGTAATAAATTTACAATTACGATTATAGCACATTGATTTATATAAAATTATACGATTATTTAAAATTTAAACCGTCTTTAAAACATTTATCTCATTCCCAAAATCCTTATCTTTGAAAATATTTCTATTTCTATGAAAAAACTACTGATATCAACATTTGTTTTTGCCCTGTTTTCGGGCATTAATGCGCAAGAAATCACTTTGGAAAAAATCTATTCCGGATATTATCGCGGAAAAGGAATCGCCGGAATTTCATCTATGAAAAACGGTGAAAACTACGCCGTCATCGAATCCGGCGGAATTGCAAAATATTCTTATAAAACTTCGCAAAAAGAAGGAAACATCGTGGATGGAGCATTTGAAAGTTATGAATTTTCCGAAGATGAATCCAAAATTCTTTTGCTCAAAGAAAGCGAACCGATTTACAGACATTCTTTTCTCGGAAAATTTGATGTGAAAGATTTGCAATCGGGAAAAACGATGGCTTTAAACAACGGAAATTTTGTTCAAGAACCGACCTTTTCGCCGGACGCTTCAAAAGTGGCTTTCGTTGCCGAAAACAATTTGTTTTATCAGGATTTAAGTTCAGGGAAAATCACGCAAATTACCACAGACGGAAAGAAAAATTCAATTTTAAACGGATTGGCAGATTGGGTTTACGAAGAAGAATTCGGACACGCTCGATTGTTTGAATGGACGAAAAATTCCGATGCCATTGTTTTTGTAAAGTCCGATGAATCCGCCGTTCCGGAAATGAATATTCCGATTTACGGAAAGCAACTCTACCCTTCCGAAATGCGTTTCAAATATCCGAAAGCCGGCGAAGAAAATTCAAAAGTTTCGGCACTTCTTTTTCGTTTGGACACCGAAAAAACTACGGTTTTAAATCTTTCAAATTATAAAAATTATTACATTCCAAACGTGATTCAAACCGCAAAACCGAACGAAATCGTTTTAATCACTTCAGAAAGAATCCAAAACGCTTCGGATATTTTAAAAGTGAACACCAAAACCGGCGAAGTGAAAAAACTTTTTACCGAAACCGATGAAAAATGGATTGATACAGACAATGTTACGATAGAATTTTTAGAAGATGATTCTTTTCTTTGGGCTTCGGAACGAGATGGTTTCCGGCATCTTTATCTTTATGATGCAAACGGAAAATTGAAAAAACAAATCACAAAAGGAAAATGGGATATTACTGATTTCTACGGATTTAACGCTAAAACTAAAGAAATTTATGTGCAAACTACGCAAAACGGAAACACCAATCGCGTGGTTTCAAAAATAAATATCGACAGTGGAAAATCGCAGATTATTTCTGAAGAATCCGGCAACAATTCCGCCAATTTCAGCAAAAATTTTCAATATTTTATTGAGACCTCATCCTCCGTAAAAAAACCTTATACTTTCACGTTGAAAGACGGAAACGGAACACTTTTGAAAGAACTTCAAAACAACAATGAAACGCTGAAAAAACTTGAAAATGACGGGTTTACGGTGAAAGAATTTCTCACGATTCCAAATGCAGTCGGCGACCAAATGAACGCATGGATCATCAAACCGAAAAATTTTGACCCGAACAAAAAATATCCACTTTTTATGTATCAATATTCCGGACCGGGTTCGCAAGAAGCAGACAATTCTTGGGACGGCGGAAATACCATTTGGTTTGAAATGCTGGCTCAAAAAGGCTACATCATCGCTTGTGTTGACGGACGCGGAACGGGATTTAAAGGGTCGAAATTTAAAAAAGTAACCTATATGAATCTCGGAAAATATGAAATCGAGGATCAAATTGCGGCAGCGAAATGGCTTGGAAATCAATCTTATATAGACAAATCCCGAATCGGAATTTTCGGTTGGAGTTTCGGCGGCTATATGTCGAGCCTCGCGCTGACGAAAGGTGCGGACGTTTTCAAACTCGGAATTGCCGTGGCTCCGGTTACCAATTGGCGATATTACGACTCGATTTACACCGAAAGATTTATGCGAACGCCGCAAGAAAATCCCGGAGGTTACGATGATAATTCGCCGACCACTTATGCCAATTTGCTCAAAGGAAAATTTTTATTAATCCACGGAACAGCAGATGATAACGTTCATTTTCAAAACTCTGTGGAATTTTCCGAAGCCCTGATTCAGAACAAAAAACAATTTGATTTCATGGCTTATCCCGACAAAAATCACGGCATTTACGGCGGACAAACCCGACCTCAACTCTATGAAAAAATGACGAATTTTATTCTGGAAAATTTGTGATTTGGATTCCGGAATTTTAAATTGCAACTAAAAGATTTATAATCAACTTTGACAAAATTGGTAATTCCCTAATCGCCGTTTTTCTACTCAAACATTTCTGCCCAACGGATTTTTTTGATTTCGGTTTCGGAATACATTTCTTCCGGCGTTTTTTTCGCCTCCAATTTCGGATAAAGATTTACGCCGATGAGTTTTATTTTTCCTTCCTTCACCCAAACCTGTTCTGCAACGGCGTGTTCATAGATTTCTTTTTGAATTTTTCCGGATTTCAGACTTTCGGAATAACCGCCGTTTTCTTCGATTTCAAGGAAATATTTCCAAGATTTTTCGGCGATTTGTTGCGTTAAATCCTCGATGCAGCCGCTTCCGTTTCCTGCATCTTCAAAAACATTAATCAAACTTTCATAAGCCAAAACAATTTGCTGTTTGAAAGAAATTTCTTCGGAAAGTTCGGTTGTATTTTCAATTTTATAATCGTTGGAAAACACCGCGTCGGCACCGCCAATCATGGCTGCGGAAAGTTCTAAAGCAGATCGAATCAGGTTGTTTTCTTCGTCGGACTTGGATTTGTTGCGGTGCGAAGTTTCGGCAAAAATATACGGGATTTCGTTTAAGCCGAATTCTTTGGAAAATTGATTGTAAAGCATTTTGAAAGCCCGAATTTTTGAAATTTCAATAAAATAATTTCCGCCGATTGCCATTCTGAAAATCATTTTTTTTAATATGGATTCTCCGAAAATTTCCGCCAAATCTTTCGCTTTGGAAAGTGCAATCGCCAACTGCTGAACGATAGATGCGCCCGCATTTTGATGAAACGAAACGTCTGCACAAATATTCCGGTCAAAATCTTTTGCCAAAAGTTCTTTCGCGAGTTGTTCGTTCACGGTTCCGGTTTTTTCGTCGAAAACGTCAATCAATGAAAAGTAAGCATTATTTTCGTTCGGGCTGATGTGTTCCGCCAAATCTTTATTGTTGATAAAAAGTGCTTTGTCTTCAATGTTTTCTACATTTTCATTTAATAAAAAAGCAAAAACGTCATCTTCTAAATTTTCGTGATATTGGGCAACCAAATGTGTGCTTTCTTCGGCTTTCGGAAAATTTTTGAACGGTTGCGAAACGGAATCATAATAAGGTTTTACAGACAGATTTTCCAAATTTTCTTTGTTCAAAATGCTGTAAATATCCTCGGTTTTCAGTTGTTTTTTTACCAGATTTTCCCAATCTGAAATCGGTTCAAAGTTCATAATTCAAAAAATTCAAAGTTTATTTCACGTTGCTGCTGTCGGCTACGATGATGAAAATTTCTTCGTTCGGTTTTTTCATGAAATAATTTTCGCGGGCGTATTTTTCTTTTTCGTTTTTGTTGTTCATCAATTTTTTGTAGAAATCGTCGTTCTTTTTGTATTCTTTTTTGTAGTATTCCAACTGTTTTTCGTGTTTGTCGAGATCGCCGTTCAATTCGTTAATCACCAAAAACGAAGTGCTGTCGAAAAAAATCATCCAAACAAGAAACAAAAAAATGGTGATGAAATATTTGTTCAACACATATTTTTTGAAAAAATTCCACTTTTGTGAAATGGGTTCGATGTCTTTTATTAAATCTTTTTCCATATTCGTTAATATACTTTTACAACTCAAATCTAATACAATTTTTTGATTTTTTAATTCAATATCAGCCATAAAAGAAATATTATAAGGGCTAAAAATAAAATGATTTGTTCGAGGGATAATGTAAAAGATATTTTACCTTCATATTCATTATCATAAAATTCCTTGATTTTTTTGAAAATTCTCATATTATATTATATTTTTTTATAAATTTGCAAAATACAATGAAGTGGGGTTTTACCCCCACCGAGTTTTAGAAAATTAAATCTAAAAGGGTTTTTATTATGATTAGCAATCTCATTCTAAACCCTTTTTTTAATTTTTTCCAACTCAATTCAAATTTGAATCTCATTGTATTAATATTTCGCAAACATCGACTTGCGTTTGTCGGTAACTGACTTTCAATTACTTTGCGAATTTACAATATTTTTTTAAGCGAATTATTAATGACGGTCGTCAAAAAATCTATTGCCACATTGTTTTCTTTCATATTTGGAACGATGAGGTCGGCTTCGTTTTTGGAAGGTTCTATAAATTCCTGATGCATCGGTTTCAAAGTGGTTTGATAGCGGTGCAAAATTTCATTCAAATCTCTGCCTCTTTCCAACATATCTCTGCGAATCCTGCGGATTAATCTTTCATCGGAATCGGCGTGTACAAAGACTTTCAAATCAAATTCCTTTAAAAGTTCCTTATTCGTCAAAACTAAAATTCCTTCGATAATTAAAACATTTTTCGGCTCGACGGAAACGAAATCTCCGGTTCGGGAATGTGTAACGAAACTGTATAAAGGTTGCTCGATGCTTTCTCCGTTTTTCAAGGCTTTGACGTGTTTCAACATCAAATCAAAATCTACGGATTTTGGATGGTCGTAATTTAATTTTTCCCTTTCTTGAAACGAAAGATGCTGATTATCAAAATAATAGTTGTCTTGAGAAATCACATTCACGCCTTCCGCGTTCAGTTGCCGAAGGATTTTGTTTACAACCGTAGTTTTTCCACTTCCGGTTCCGCCTGCAATTCCGATGACGAGCATTATGATTGGTTTTTACAAAGATAAGTAATTTGGAATTTGAAAATGTGATGGTTTTAAATCCTTCGATTTTTTTAATTTGGATAATTGAAAAGAGTATTGTAATATCGCAATATTAAATTTTTAAAATAATGGGGGCAACAAAAACAGAACATTTTACCCAAAAACAGAATCAAATTGCAAGCATTGCAAAAGCATTGGGACATCCGGCGAGAATTGCCATTATTGAATATTTACTGAAAGAAAACTCCTGTATTTGCAACGATATTGTGAACGAATTGCCGCTGGCGCAACCCACCGTTTCGCAACATTTAAAAGAACTGAAAAACGCGGGATTGATAAAAGGAAACATCGAAGGAAACACCATTTGCTATTGCATTGACGAAAAAACTTTTAACCTTCTGAAAGACTATTTTTCGGAAATTATACTTGCGGTTACCAATCAAAAATGCTGCTGAATGGACGACAATATTTACAATCCGGAGTTTGTAAAAAGGTTGTTCAACAGGATGAGCCGCTCTTACGAACGCATGAACTACATCACTTCATTCGGTTTTTCAATCCGTTGGCGAAAGCAGTTTTTGAGTTCATTTCATTCTACAAAAGAAAAAGCGGAAATCATTGATTTATTGGCAGGAATGGGCGAAACTTGGAAATCCGTAAAACATAAATTGCCAAATTCAAACCTGACGGTTCTCGATTTTTCGGAGGAAATGTTGAAATATGCCAAGCGAAAAAGCAAGGAAAAATTCAACGATGAAATTTTGATATTGCAACAAGATATTTTGCAAAACCAACTGACGGCAAACCATTACGACTTTGTAATTTGTGCGTTTGGGCTTAAAACATTTAACCGCGAACAATTAGAAATCTTTGCACAAGAAATAAAACGAATTTTAAAAGTTGGCGGACAATTTTCCTTTATAGAAATTTCAAAACCGAGCCATAAAATTTTGAAAACACTATACGGTTTTTATCTCGGAAAAATAATCCCGATTTTAGGCAAACTTTTACTCGGCGATCCAAAAGAATATAAAATGCTCTGGAAATACACCGACCAATTTGAAAATGCAAAAAATGCAAACGACATATTCGCAAAAGCGGGGCTAAAAACAGAATTTGTGTCTTATTTCTACGGTTGTGCAACGGGTTTTTACGGACAAAAAACAGAATAAAATATGAACCCCAAAATCTTAGTTCTCTGCACCGGAAATTCTTGCAGAAGCCAAATCGCCGAAGGATATTTGCGATATTTTTCACAAGACAAAGCCGAAATTTACAGCGCAGGCGTGGAAACACACGGCGTAAATCCAAAAGCCGTCGAAACGATGAAAGCAGACGGAATTGATATTTCAAAACACACTTCCAACCACATTGACGAATACCAAAACATTGATTTTGATTTCGTCATCACCGTTTGCGACAATGCCAAAGAACGCTGTCCGTTTTTCCCGACAAAAGCCAAAAAGTTTCACCAAAATTTTCCCGACCCCGCCAAAATTCAAGGCTCGGAAACCGAAATCAAAAACGAATTTTCTCGCACTCGGGATTTGATAAAAGAATATTGTAATAAATTTGTTGAGGAAAATTTGAAATAAAATCAAGCCATGAAATAAATGAACCACATAGAACACATAGAATTAAAAATAAAAATCTATGTATCTATGTGGTTACAAAAACTTATAAATAAAAATTTGAAATAAAATGACTACGACAAATTCAGAAAATCAAATCAAAGAAACATCAAAGCCGATATAACTAAATTTGTTCCTTTAAATATTGATGAAAAAATGAATGATAATATTAAACGATTGTCAAGACTGACGGCAATATTGCTTCAATTACAAACCAAAAGATTGGTTACTACAACAGATTTAGCCGAAAAATTTTCCGTCAGTAAAAGAACAATTTACAGAGATATTCGTGCTTTGGAAGATGCGGGCGTTCCCGTTTTGACGGAGGACGGAAAAGGTTATACATTGATGGAAGGCTACAAAATTCCGCCCGTAATGTTTACCGAAAATGAAGCCAACGCTTTGATAATGGCGGAACAATTGGTACTGAAAAACAAAGACAGTTCGCTCATTAAAAATTATGCCGAAGCCATTGAAAAAATAAAAGCCGTTTTAAAATACCGCGTAAAAGATAAAGTCAATTTGCTTTCGGAAAGAACACGATTGCAGTACGACGTAAATAGAGAAAGAAATAGTAATAATTTATCCGATTTGCAATTTGCTCTCACCAATTTTCAAGTCGTAAAAATTGAATATACCAACGAGGCAAACAAAACCACAACTCGCCTAATAGAACCGTTTGCATTGGTGAGTACGGAAAATTGGTTGTTGCTCGCCTACTGCCGTTTGCGTGAGGAATTTCGCTTTTTCCGTTTAGACAGAATTAAAAAAATGGAAATTTTATCCGAAAAATTTGAGCCTCACAGAATGACGCTGCAAGACTATTTTGATAGATATTTTTAAACTTTTTTCCACCCCTGACATACTGTTGTCTTTTGCCCAATTTATTTTTGCATTATTATTTAATTTTAAAAATGTAAAAAAATGATTCGATTAAACAACAACTCCGCAAATGCAATGGAATTTACAAGTTTCAAAAAGAAAGAAAACGTATCGGACGATGAACTTTTGAATGCCTTATCAAATTTTGAAACCACATTATCAAAACATCCCGGACTTATTTTTCATTGCCTCCTCAGAAATTATTCTAACGAATATGCACATCTGCTGCTTGCTTCTTCAATGAATAATTTTAAAAATTTGGAAAGTAACTTGGGGCATTTTCCCGAAGTAAAATTCTTTTTTGAACTGATTGATATGCAAACTGTAAAAATAGAATATCACGAAATACAAAAAGAAAATTTTCAAGTTCCGACCAACTTTTCCTGTGTTGAAAAAGGTATTTTTTCTTTAAAAGAAGTGAATAATTTTGATAAACTTTTACAAATTTCGGATACTATTGAAAAAGAATATTTGAATACTTTTGAAAACACAAAAGCGCATTTTATCGGCACAATAAATACAAACAGATATTCGGAAATTACCTTTGGCGAGACACTTGGAAAAACGAAACAAATCTGTATGGGATATTTTGAAAATACTTTCTGCAAAAAATTATTGGAAATTTCAGATGAAACCTCTATGGAACTCGATTTTTGGTATGTAATTGCATAAAAAAAGATGAAAGGAAAAATTAAAAACAAAAAAAATAAATCAAAATGGACAAACTAAAAATTGAACCTTTTCATATAATCGGAATTTCGGTAAGAACCACAAACGAGAACGGACAAGCCACACAGGACATTCCTGCGCTTTGGAACAGATTTATGACCGAGGAAATTGCAAAACAAATCCCCAATAAAACGGATAATTCCGTTTATTGCATTTACACCGATTACGAAAAAGATTATACAAAACCTTACACAACTATTTTAGGTTGTAAAGTTGAAAATTTAGATACTGTTCCAAGCGGAATGATTGGCAAAACTTTTGACAAAGCCGATTATGTAAAGCACATTGCAAAAGGAAATATTTTGCAAGGAATGGTTTTTAA
>JAITMJ010000054.1 GCA_031277475.1 Flavobacteriaceae bacterium | reverse complement strand
CAAGTAAACATCGAGTTTCCGATAGATCGGCTCTTACGTTTCATCGATGAATACAACAATTTCATCGACCAAGGCGAACAATTTTACCGAAAATTTAAAATCATTCTGAACAGTTACGAGAACGCAACCCAGTGCCAGAGCCAACTTCCGCCCGAATACACCAAACTGAAATCCGATATGGACGTTGCCATCGAGAAATTCAACGTTGCGTACAAACCTGTGGAAATCAACGGCTCAAAAATGAAGGAAATTTTGTACGGTTTGAATGAGTTTGAGTAGGCGATTGGCGAATGGCTTTTTATATTTCCTGCAGATTTGTGTCGCCCTACGGGCGAAAACTCCGCTCAGTGTGACAAAACCCAGCCGCCACTCTCACATATTCCTCCTATATTTCCCGCCCACTTCAAAAAGTGCATTCGTGATTTGCCCGAGCGAACAGAATTTCACGGCTTCCGGCATTACAAATTTTTATTTCTTAACCTCTGTAATCGGAATAAAACCCCCGTTTATATAATCAAGCTTTAGTTCAAATGGTACGGAATTAGAGCCGGAGGCTATTAAACCTCCTATAATACCAAAGAAAGCAGATGCCGCCACCACATTTCCGGTTTTGGCAGTAGATTTTATTTTTCCTGTAAAATAAAAATCATTATCTCTTTTTGTTGCCTTAGTGAATAGGTTTTCAGTAGGGATATAATATACGAAATACCTTGATACACAACAGAATAAACCTCGTCTTTTTTGATTTCTTTTTCTTTGCCGTCAATCAATTCATAGATTTTAGTAATTTTTTCAGGAGTGCTGAATGCTACATTCGTAATTTCTTTTTCAGGATTCTGATTTTTGAAAGAATTAAAATCTTTGTAAAAACCGTTTGTTAGTTCCGTTGAATTGTAAAGGCTTAATTTTTGTTTTTCAATATTGTCAAAGTTTTTTAAATCATCAAATGTATAATAATCTGTAGCCAAAAAAACCTTATGAGAAAAGCATATGGTTTTCGTATCTTTCCAAATCTATTTCAAATTCTCCCAATACCATTTCACTGCTTCTTTCAAACCGTCTTTCATTGAAAATTTCGGATTGTAATTCAGCAATTCGCGGGCTTTTTCGATGCTTGCCAAAGAATGTGGAACGTCTCCTTTTCTGTAATCGCCGTATTTTATTTCCACGTTTGCAATCTCGGAATCAAATTCTGAAAGGTATTTTTTAAGATATTTCGTCAAATCGTTCAGCGTGGTTCTTTCGCCGAAAGCCGCATTATAAACTTGATTTTCTGCAGCCGGATTTTCGGAAGTCAGTGCCAAAAGATTGATTAAAATAATATTGTCGATATAAGTAAAATCTCTGGAATATTCGCCGTTTCCGTTGATGATTGGCGATTCGCGGTTCATCAGTTGCATCACAAATTTAGGAATCACCGCAGCGTAAGCACCGTTTGGGTCTTGCCTTCGCCCGAAAACATTAAAATACCGCAATCCGATGGAATTAAAATCGTAAGTTTTTTTAAAAACATCGGCATAAAGTTCGTTCACATATTTCGTAACAGCGTAGGGCGAAAGCGGTTTTCCGATTTGGTTTTCCACTTTCGGCAGCGTTTCGGAATCTCCGTAAGTGGAGGAACTTGCGGCGTAAACAAATTTTTTAATGCCGGAATCTCTTGCGGCGACGAGCATATTTAGAAATCCGCTGACGTTCACGGCGTTGCTCGTAATCGGATCGTGGATGGAACGCGGAACAGAGCCGAGCGCGGCTTCGTGCAACACAAAATCCTGATTTTCACAGGCTTGTCTGCAAGTTTCCAAATCGCGAATATCGCCTTCAATTAAAGTAAAATTCGGATGATTTTTAAAAGAATCGAGATTTTCTTTTTTTCCGGTAGAAAAATTGTCGAGACAAGTTACAATTCCGCCCAAATTTAGGAGTTCCTCACAAAGATTGGAACCGATAAATCCCGCACCGCCGGTAATTAAAATTTTTTTGTGTGTTAATGTATTCACGTATTTGGCTTTTTGCTTATTGCTATTTAATTCAGAATCAAACTCATAACTCGTAACTCGTATCCCGAAAATTTTCCACAAAGATATAAAATGTATTTTGCCTTTTTCTATTTCTTGGGCGTGTCCCTCGCCAAAACATTGCAACCGCTCGGGTCGGGCTGTCCGTTGCAATCTTTTTTTTGCCACCGCAAAAATCCCAACCGCAAAAAAAAGGATTTCCACTTCCATCCCTCACGCAAATCCGAAGGATTGGCTACGCCGAACCACTCCGTTAGGTTTCGCCGACACCATTAAAAAAAAATAAAAATGCAGGAGGCAAATTCGAGGTACGAGTTTCGAGTTTCGAGTTTCGAGATTTGTTTTTACTCTTTCGTCTCTTGTCTCTTGTCTATTGTCTATTGTCTATTGTCTATTGTCTTTTATCTTTGAATCTAAATCGGTATTTTTGAAAAATTAATAATAGAACATGCAACCTTTGGTTACGATTTCCATTCCGATTTTTAAATGCGAAAGTTTTTTGGAAAAATGTTTAAATTCCGTGTTGGCTCAAACTTACAAAAATCTCGAAGTTACGTTGATTAACGACCAAACTCCGGACGATTCCGTGAAAATTGCGGAAAATTTTATCCGAAAAAACAACCTTCAAAACACTTGGAAAATCCATCATTTGGAGGAAAATTCCGGACTTTCGGTGGTGAGAAATAAAGGCATCGACACGGCAAACGGAACCTATCTTTTTTTCTTGGACAGCGACGATACGATTACCCCAAATTGCATCGAAACTTTGGTCAATATTTCCGAAAAAACCGCCGCCGAAATGACGATTTCTCAGTTGGAATGCGAACAATTGGAAACCGGCGAAAAATCTATTTGCATCAAAATAAAAAGCGAAAAAGAAATTATTAACGGAAATGATGAAATTTTGAAAGATTTTTCAGAAGGACAGTTGGTAACTTATGCCGTAAATAAATTGATAAAAACCGATTTTTTAAGGCAAAATAAACTTTATTTCGTGAAAGGACTTTTTGCGCAAGATGAACTTTGGACATTTCATATTATGCTGAAAATCAATAAAATTGCAATTCATAAAGACATCACATACACTTATTTTTTGCATAAAAATTCCGTGATTCATAATCGGGATAAAAGAAATTTTGACAATTGGTTTGCCATCGGAAAACACATCAACCAAGCCTTGAAAGAAGAAAAAAATACCAAACGCAAAAATTTGATTTTAAAATATCTTATTGATTATAAACACAATACGCTTATTATGAATTGGAAAGCCCAAAAGGATGAAAAACTTTGGAAAGAGAGTTATTCCAATTATAAAACGCTGAAATCCTTGAGTTTATGGGATTATTTCTCATCAAAATTTTCTACAGACACGAAAAAGAAAAATTTTTTGGACAACCTTCCGACAAATTTGGGAATGAAAATTTTTAAGAAGAGGTTTTATGGGCTTTGACTTTGTTCAGCCTGACAAAATTCAAGATTCAAAATCGACTTGTCATTCTGAGTTTGTCGAAGAATCAGTGTGACACGCCAACCGTCAAAAACAAACAATTCATACTTTCCAGCGTTTCAAATTTGGAAAATAGGTTTTCATTTGGGCGATAGCTTCTTCTTTGGTCAATTTCTGCTCGGAATCTTTATTAAATTCATCTACAAATTGTGCGCAATGAAGAATCATTTCATCCATAGTCATATCTTGCGTAAAGGCTCCGTCTTTAAAACAATAAATGCAATAATCTTCATTTTTTGTTTGGTCTTTATTGGTTCCCGACAAATTCGGTTCGGCTAAAGGCATTCCGCAACTTTGACAATATTTTTGTTCCATAGTTTTGTACTGTGTATTAGTGTAAAATGTATTAATGTATTTCGTTCCTTTTTCCTCTTGCTATAATTTAAAATCTAAAATTTATAATTTTAATATCATATTTTGTTTAATGATGTCTATTTTTAAAAATATGTCCCTTTCACACAACGAACAGCAAACTTGTAATTTTGATGGTTGTCTTCATAATCTCCGAAATCCTTGGATTTTGTATTAGTAAGAATATAATGGAAGGGAGAAAAACCAACAAAGTTATAATAAGTCCACGACCAATAGGCTCCACAAATTTTTTGATATTTGATTGAGTTTGAAGAAGGTTCTATAAAACCACCTATCGGAAAAAATAAACGATTTTGTTCTTCTCCATTTTCATTGAACCAAAAACCTTCTACTCCATTCAACATCCCTTCACCTTTATAGCATATCATTAAATTATCAATTTCTGTTTTTGTCGGAAGTCTCCAGCCTTCGGGACAAGCCTTTAGCGCATCTTCCCATGTAAAGACAGAACCGTAATCGCTTGGTTTTTCCGCATCTAAATTGCAAGTTGCCCATTCGGTATTTATTATTTTTATAGATTTTTCTTGTGCATTTAAATTCACATGAACAAACTCAAAAACCAATAAGAAAGTTAAAAATAGTAATCTCATATTCAAAATTCACAAGCCAAAAGCCAGCCGCCGGACTATCGTCCGAACATCGCATCATCTTTATCGGTTCTGCTTTCGTCTTCCAAGTGATATTCTTTTAAAAGTGGATGATAGCCGAGTTCGGGATCGTTTAAAATAGTTCTCAAATCCGGATGTCCACTGAATTTTATTCCGAAAAAATCAAAGGTTTCGCGCTCCATCCAATTGGCTCCGGAATACAAATCGGTCAGGCTTTCTACTTCCGCATTTTTCTTTGGCATAAAGGTTTTCAAGCGGATTCTGAAATTGGTTTTCATATTGTGGAGGTGATAAATCACGCCGAGTTCCTTTTCCTTGTTTTCGGGAAAATGGATGCCGCAAATATCCGTCAAGAAATTGATTTCCAAAGAGGAATCTTTAAGGTAATGAATTACTTTTTTGAGATCTTCTTTTCTGATTTCAATCGTCAGGAAATCGTACGGCTCGGAACTGCCGAGCACCGCTTCCGGAAATTCTCTTGTGATGGCTTCTAAAACAAATTCGTTCGTCATAACTAAATTCAAAGTTCAAGGTTTAAGGTTCAAAGTTTATCAAAACAAATCGGAATGTGTTCCTGTTCGGGCTAATTTTACAAGCATTAAAGATTCATTTTCACTCCAAATAAGCAATAAATCAGGTTTAACGTGACATTCCCAATAATTTTTATAATTCCCCGACAATTTATGGGCTTTATATTTCTTATCTAATTTCTTTGCCCCTTTTTTCGCTAAATATTTAATAAAATTTTCCAATAATTGAAAGTCTGCGATGCTGCGTTTCTTCAACAACTTTAAATCTTTTAAAAATTGATTTGAAGATTCTATACGATACATACTAATTTATACTTTTAAATAAATCCGACACTGTTTCAAACTTGACTCCGTTTCCGCTTTCGAGTTCTTCGATGGCTTCTATTGTTCTTTTGTTCGGAATTTTTATCCGTTTTTTATTTGTTTTAACGGTGTTGTTCCTCAATTTGCTGTCATAAGGAACATTCAATTTATTTAATAATTCGGCAAAAAAAACGGCTTCTTGTTCGGTTTTTGTATATACTAAAAAATCTCTCATTATATAATTTTTCTTTTGAAGTTCGAGTTCAAAACCTTGAATTTTGAATTTTTGAACTTTGAATTATTTAATATCATAACTCTCCAACAACGCCAAATATTCCGGCGTGTCTCTTCTTCTTAAAGATTCGCTTCTGGCAAGTTCCTGAACTTGCATAAATCCTTCCAGAATTTGCTCCGGACGCGGCGGACAACCCGGAACGTAAACGTCCACCGGAATCACTTTATCTATGCCTTGCAAAACGGAATATGTATCGAAAATTCCGCCGCTGGAAGCGCAAGCACCAACTGCAACTACCCATTTCGGTTCCGCCATTTGGGTATAAATTTCTTTTAAAATCGGTCCTAATTTTTTGGAAATCGTTCCACAAACCAGCAAAACGTCTGCTTGTCTTGGGGAAAAACTCATTCTTTCGCCGCCGAATCTTCCCAAATCGTAATTCGGAGCCATCATCGCCATAAATTCTATGCCGCAACAAGACGTTGCAAAAGGCAATGGCCAAAGCGAAAATGAACGCGCCATTCCGATTAAACTGCTCAATTTCGTGGCAAAAAATCCTTCGCCGGAATATCCCGGAGGTGCCGCCGCATCTGTTTTTATGATTTGTTTCATTCTGTTAGAGTTACGAGTTACGAGTTTCGGGTTATGAGGTTCTATAATTATTTTTTTATTTCAAAAGTATCGTTGCATAAAGTCCGAGAATCATCAGCGACAGCGCAACAAAAATACCAACCATCCAACGTTGCAGGCTAATAATATCGTCTTTCAAAACGGCTTTTAATTCCGCCATATCAGCCTTTGTCGCTAATCCTTTTGTGTCGTTCTCAACCTCGCTTTTTATCTTTGTTTCAATATAAGTCGTGAGGTTTTCAGCCGTATTTTCACCTAATTGCTTTGCAAGCAACGTGTGAAGTTTTGTTAGTGTGATTACCATTTTTTTGATGTTTCTAATTTTAATTAATTCAAGATTTAAAGTTCAAAAATTCAAAGTTTAAAGTTTTCATTAATTGTTACATTGTTACACTGATAAATTGTTACATTGTTATTTATCCCAATCCAGCGCGCCTCTTTTCAGAATGTAGAAAAATCCGAGAAAGAAAACCGCTACAAATGCGAGAACGGCAAGAAATCCTCCGATTCCAAATTCTCGAAAATTGACGGCATAAGGATAAAAAAATACAATTTCGATGTCGAAAAGCACAAACAAAATTGCCGTGAGAAAATACTTCACGGAAAACGGAGTTCGGGCGTTTCCTTCGATTTCGATTCCACATTCAAAGTTTTCATTTTTCACGGATTTTCCCTTTTTTTGTCGAGGTCCCAAATATTTTGCACCCAACAAAGCCACCGCCACAAAACCAAGCGAAACCGCTATGGAAATCAATAAATAAGAATAATCGGAAGGTAAATTCATTTTGAAAATTTTATAATATTGCAAATTTAAGAAATAATGCGGCAATTTGAAAATGAGATAATGCGGTAATGAGATTTGTCAGTTTGAGCGATGCGTCTTGCGCCTGTCGAAAGATTACCCGAAACATTGGATTTTTCGTATCATGTCAAAAGAAATTTCCCCCAATTTTATTTCCCAAACCTGTTTGGTTTTGTTTCCGAATTTTTTGTCGGTTTTTTGGAAATAAATGTTTTGTTTTAAGAACATTTTTTTTCCGCCGATTTCGATTTCATATTCATTAAACCACGAATTTTCGCCGATTTCCGCCGACGACTTTTCCGAAATTACGTCAATGGAAATTCCCGAATTTTGATATTTGCGAAGGAATTTTCGGAGAGATAAATTTTTGCCGTCGCCCAAAAAATCGGCTATTTCAACATCCGAATCGGTGAACAGATTGAAAATATTTTGTTCCAATTGCCGCCTCAAATCTGCGTCCGGCGTTTTTTGATACAGATTAAAATATTCCGCAAATTGGCGAAATTTTTCCGCAGAACTCTTTTGATAAACGGAAATTTCGGTATTGCTGAAATTTCGGACAATACTTTCGGGAGCATTTTTTTCGGGAATCATCTCTTGCTGAGAACTTTGCGAAAATCCCTTAAAAAAAATCAGAAAAAAAAGTAAATATATCGGCTTTTTCATTGGTTTTTATTTTTTTTAAAATTATTTTTCCACACTATCTATAAATCGCTCTAATTGTTCTTTGGTAAATTGTAAATTGTTTTTTTGAATGAAATCTTTAAAAAGTTTCAAATCATTTTTTTCATCAATAAGATAATTATGATATTTGAGGGCTAATTCAAAATCTGATTTCAAAATGGTGAAAAAATCTGTTTCTAAAAAAGTTTTGTGAATTTCGTACATTCTGCTTATAGACATTTCTTTTGCATCATATTTTTTCATTAATTCACGATTTTGTATTTCCAATTTATTTCTCCCCAACATAGAGTACCAAATTTCCTCAAATAACTTTCGATTGGGGCTCTCTGTTGGAATATAGATTGTGTTAATCAAAAGACTCTCGATTATCTCGGGAGAATTTTTTGCAATGATTTCAATGGCTTGACTTTCGGTATAATTTCCCTGAAAAGATTTAGAATAGTCAAGTCCTCTATTTTCATCAAAAGGGGAAACAAAATACAATACTTCATTCCAAACATTTACCGGATTATATATTGGTATTTTATAATCTCCATCTGTAAAAAATTCGGAAATATCTTCTCGTTGAAATGTTTTTATGCCAAATTTCTTTTCATAATCTTTCACAAAAAATACCCCTTCTTGGAAATCAATACCCGAAATATAGACTGTCGGATAATAAATGATAGAAGGGCGATAATTTCCCTTATCAACATTTAGAAAATTAGTGGTATTGATAATTGCATCCAAAAAATACGCTCTCATTATCGGATGATTATAATTTAAACTATCGGGAAAAACAATATACATTTTCTTACCCCCATTCTTAATGATTAAAACATTATCAACAAAAATACTGTGAGAATCTGAATAATAAAACCTATTTTTAAGATTAGATTTATAATCAGAAATACCTATGCAGAGTTGATTTAATATTTTTGTTAGTGTTAATTTTTTGGTATCTATTGAGTTTTTTGTAACAATATCATAAACCGACGTTTCGCCTAACCGCATTATTCTTCCTGAATAAATCTCGGCAGTATCTAAATTTACACCTCGAATATTTTCAATAATATTCAATGCCTGAACATCACAACTTCCGGGTTGTCCGAAAATATTAATTTGAAACACCATCAAAAATATTGCGGTTATATATATTTTCATTTTCAATTAGTTTATTTTCTTAATCTAAAATTTTCATATCATTTCACACGGAAAAACAAAGTTTTTTCTCTTTTTTTCAACAACTTTGTCAAAGATTTTAAACTTTGACAAAGTGTTTTTAAGTCCTTTTGTTTTTAGTTTTTAAAAAATTCAGTTTTTAGTTTTTAAAAATTTAGTTTTTACTCCTCCGTTATTCTTATAAAATTTATTTTGTTGCTTTCATCGCTTTTCAGTTCTACTATATTCCACGTTTTTGTGCGCTCGGTAGGAATTAAAATCTGTTTGATGAAATCTTCTTTGTTAAAATATTCGGTTCCCAAATTGTTTTTCAGCATCAGCAAAACTTCGGTATTTTCGGACAAAATGGTTTCCAACTGCTGTTTTCTGGTTTGCCAATCTTTGATTTCGGCGGAGAGAAAAGCCTTCAGCATCATCGCATTGTCTTTGGGTTTCAGCAAAATTTCTGCCGGGTTTTCCTCGGATATTTTCACGGTTTGGGTTTCGTAAAACGGACTTTCCACCGCAATTTTCACGCTGTCTTTTTCGAGGGCGATTTTGGAATTTACTGCCGAGATTTCTTTTTTTTCATCTTTATTGATTTCATAAATTTTAATTTCATTTTTCGGAATTTCTTTTCCGGTGTAGGAATTTTTAATCGAGATTTCCTTTTCCGCAATTTCCGGTTTTTTCCGAATAATTATCATTAAAGCGAGCGAAATAATGATGATTGGAATCACCCAAATTGCAACCGATTTTTTTTTGGATTTACGAATTAATGTTTTTTCCGAATCGGTTTTCAGGTGATGAAACTCGCTCCAGCCGGAATATCCCGCGAATTTTGAAAAAATATCCAGCATATCTTTTCTCGGAAGTTTGTCGTTGGTTTCGGGTTTCAGGTGTGTGTAAATCCATTTTTCGCTGACGTTTTCTTTTTGGTTTTCCGAAATCAAATCTGTGAGATTTTGAATATCTTTTGAACCGAAACCGCTCCAATCTCCTTTAAAATAAGGATAATGTTTGCGATATTCCGAAAGAATATTTTTTTTCAGTTCGTAGAAAACTTCGATGTCTGTCATTTAAAACCTATCGTATATTTAGAGTTAAAAAAAATATAACTTGTTGATTTTCTGTTCTTTTGCCTTGAAGCAAAAGAACCAAAAGTTCAAGGCTTGGAAACTCGGCTAAAATTTTAAACAATTTTCTAAAATTTTCAGAACTCGGGCGGAAAGATAAATTTGTTCTCATAAGTTAAATTTTTGCCGCCACTCAAACAATGAAAATTTCTTAACGAAACTTGTTTAAAATTTTTTAACGCCTCCGTTTCCGAAGCCGTTTCCAAATATACAAAGTATCTGATATTTACAAAATTTTACATTTGGCAAAAGTAATTTTTCGGGTGAAAAACTGCGCTGTAAAACGGCTGTAAATATACTGAAAAAACTTTACAGCAAAGAGAAAGCGGTTTTTCCAAAACTTTTTTCGATGCAAAATTTAATATTGCCGAATAATTTTAAAAAATAAAAGAAATGAAAAAATTAACTTTAGCGTGTTTGGCGTTATTCGCAGGTCAAACATTATTCGGGCAAGTTTCCGGAAATATTAATTACGATTCTGGAAATATTAATTATCAAAACAAAATTGTATATCCCGACAACAATATTAATGTCGGAATGCCTTCGAGTTCGGATATTGTTATCAGCGTGAAAGGATTGGCAAACGTGAAAGCGGATACTTATGTTGCGATATTCAGTGTAACGCAAGTCGGTAAAACGACAGAGGAAGTTAACGATTTGATAGACAATAGAATATCAAAACCCTTGGCTGAAATTAAATACAAAAAAAATGTGGAAACTTATGTGGATATGATTTCTTTTGTTCCTGTTTATGAGATGGAAGCCGAGAAAAAAATATTCAGCCGAAAAACGTACAATGAGGTTCCGAAAGGTTTTGAACTGAAAAAAAATATTCACATAAAATATACGGATCCGGCTCAACTGAACGACATCATCACGATTTTGTCTAAAAACGAAATCTACGATTTGGTTCGGGTGGATTATTTTTCCGAAAATCTTGAAAACATTAAAAAAGAATTGATGAATAGAGCAAAAACGGTGGTTCAGGAAAAAACGAAAAACTATGAAACGCTTTTGGGCGAAACTTCTGCAAATGCGGAAAAAGGAGCGTCAGACGCATATAAAATTATGCTTCCGGTGGAAATGTATAAATCCTACGAAGCGTACAACAGCAGCAATTCGCTTGATTTGAGAAAACCGACTTATATTCAGCGTGCGGAAAAATCCACGACTTTGTATTATCAACCGATTATTGATAAAGAATTTGATTTTGTGATAAATCCGACCATTGTGGAACCCGTAATCCAAGTGATGTACGAAATTAAAGTATTGATACACAAAGAGAAAAAGCAGCCGCAAAACAAAGAATATATTTTAATCACTCCGAATGGCGATATGAAAAATTTGAATTTGGGTAAATGATTTTAAACTTTGACAAAGTAAAAGCATAAATTCGCTAAAAGAAAAAAGTCCGTAGGACTTAATATGAATAACCGCAGGCGAAGCCTGTGGAATAAAGAGAAAAGTAGGAAACCGCTCGTAGAGCGGCACAAAAATTAAACTTTGTCAAAGATTTTAAACTTTGACAAAGTGTTTTTCACTTAAAAATCATTAAATCAAAAAAAATGAATTTACATTACAAGACTTTATCGGCACTATTTTTTACGCTTAATATTTTTTTTCTGAACGCTCAGCCGAATGATTGTCCGCAGGGAAAAGAAAAAAGCGACTACGGATTTCTTAATCCTTGCAGTTCATTCATAAAATGGGATGTTCCGCCGAAAAATTTAGGTTCTGTTTTTAATTTTGATTTTGAAATTCTAAAAAATAAAACTTTTTGTATTTATGAAAAATATCCGTCCGGTTATCAACGTTTTTCCGGCAAGGTAGAATTGGTAGAAAACATAAAATTTCCAATCATCGGACACAAAAATATGACGGTTAATTTAACGCCGTGCAAGGAAAATCGGTTTTATGTAAAGCACAATTTTGAGTATCGGTATGAAAATTGGGAAAGATATTTTGATGATTATTCAAAAGCAAAATGGAACATTGAAAAGCAAAACAAAACGCCAAACAGAGCAGATTCTATTTTTGTTCTGAAAACTCGAAAACCAAGTTTTGGAGATTATATGGCGTTGCTTTATTTAGAACTTGATTCGGAAGTGGATTTTAACGTTTATAAAATTTCCGAATATCTCACAAGCGATAAAAAATATATGCAAGATTTTTATGAAAATTACACGGGAAAATCTTACAGTTATTCGAGTGCAGATTACGAACAAATCAGAGCAATAAGAGATGAATATTTGAGAAATATTAATGAAAAATACGGAACTATGCACGATTATTTTTTAAGTATTTCTTTATTTTTCGATAAATTTTATAAAGAATACGGAAAATATATGCCGTCTGTAAATGCCAAAGAATTAATCACTTACGTTTATAATTTTCTTAATCCGCCCTCGCGTTCATACAAATTTAATCCACAATATTTGATTGATAAATATTATGGCTCGTTGCAATTTGGTTTTGAAGATGAAATCATCGCTCTGGAAATATCAAATCCGAACATCAAAGATATTTCCGGCAAAGAGAAAAAATTGTCCGTCATTGTTCGCGCCGATTTCAAATATCAAAATTTGCCTTACGAAAGAATTGTCGTGGAAAATGAAAAGGCAATTAATTTTGATCCGTTCAATTCAGATTCGTTTTATTTTGGAGAAAATTCTTTAAAAATAGTGCCATTCGGATATTCCTTTGATTTGGATATTTACGAAAATAAAATTGATTTCGGACATATTTCATCTTTTCACCAGCAATACGAAAAGCAGGATTTTCCGTTCCGCCTTCATTCCGATGAATATATTCAAAATTTTATGGGATTATACATTGAGGATGCTACAATCATCATTAAAATACAAGAACAAAATTATGAACTCGAAAATGCACGACTGCTGATTGATGATGCCGAAATTAACGGAACCGTGAACATTGATTTTTCCAAATTTGAACCACCGACAGATAAAGAAACATTGCTTAATCTGTTCAAATCAAATAAAATTGAAGCAGAAATTATGGATAATAATCAATTGTTTTTTAGGGTAAAATAAAATCATAATCATTAAAAAAATAAAAAAATGAAAAAATTAACTTTAACGTGTTTGGCAATTTTTTCCGCTAATTTGCTTTTATCACAAACCAAAATCATCGCCTACAAAAGCCACAGCGGAAATATGGCAAATTTTGAAAAAGCCGTTTTTGAAAACAAATTCGATTCCAATTTTTCTAATTTGGGAAATCCGCCATTTGAAACTAAAATTGATTCCGTAATTGTTGTAAATGATGAAAAAGTAGTTGTAATATCCAAATCAGGATGGGGATATGATCGGATTAAGTTGAACGACAGAAATGTAAAAACTTTTCCGATAAAAACCGACGAAAATCAAAACAAAAATCCGGATGATAATACTTTGGAGTTTTCAACTAAAGAAAATGAATATGGTTTGTTTTATTCGGTGTCTTATCGCGACAGTTCCACGGTTTTTCTAAAATACGATGAAAAAAACCACACCTATAAAAATTTGAAAAACGTGAAAATCAGTCCGAACTACAAAGATGGTTCCACCAAATTTAAAGCCGTAGAAAGTTCCAAAACCAAAACATCAAAAATCAAAACTTCAAAAATAAAACAAGCAAGTTTGGTCAGCAACTTATTGATATTGTTTGTGTTTTCGATTTCAATTTTGAATGCTTTTATTTCTCGAAAAAAATAAAATGAAAAATAAATTTCCAATTTTTGCAGGCTGTTTTTTTCTGCTGTTTATCCTATTTTTTCCGTTGGATTTTTTGGGAAGTTTCCAACGAAATATCTCGCAATTTCTCTTTGGAAATTTTGCAAAATTGGTTTCGGCAAGCGTTTTCGGTAAAGAAAATATTCGCGTGGATTTTTCATCGGACAGCCTTTCGATGTTTATTTTAATGGGATTTTTATTAATGATTTCGATAATGATTTCCGTTTTCATTCCGCCAAAATATTTCATCAAACGAAACGAAATCTCAAAAGAAATTATCTGTATTTATCTCGCAATCGTTCTTTTAAAATACGGGTTCGACAAAGTTTTCAAAGCGCAATTCTACCTTCCCGAACCCAATATTTTATACAGCCGATTCGGAAATTTAGACCGCGATATTTTGTTTTGGAGCACGATGGGAATTTCGCGAACTTATTCCGTTTTTTCGGGAATCGTAGAAGTTTCGGCTGCCGTTTTTCTGATGTTCCGAAAGACAAAAATTGTGGGTTTAATGCTTTCCGCAGGAATTTTTCTGAATATTTTGTTCATCAATCTGGGTTTTGATATTTCCGTAAAACTGTTTTCTTTAATTTTATTTTTGATGACGCTGTTCGCCGCAAAAGACGATATTTGGAACATCTATCGCTTTCTGATTCTGAAAAAACGAGAACGTTTGGGCGGCAATCGCCTTTTTCAAAACACAAAATTTCAACCCGTTTTTGTGTTCGCCAAAACTGCGGTTCTCGGTCTTTCGGCGGCAGCGATACTTTTTCCGTATTTCAATTTTGAAAACTTTAACGACGATGCACAAAAAAGACCTTTTCTGCACGGTGCTTTCAAGGTTTTAGACAAAAATTCCGAAACAAAATACTTGTTTTTTCATCGAAAACATTATCTGATTTTTATGAATGAAAACGGCGAAACCAAAGATTTTCATTACTTCCAAAACACTTCGGAACATACCATTTTGCTGGAGGATTATTCCGGAAATCGGAAAGAAATCGGATTTTTTTATTCCAAAAAAGACAGCCTTTTAATCCTCGATTTCGACGGCAAAAAAATCCGTGCAAAAGAACAGAACTTGCAGAAAATGAACGCTTTGAAACCGATTTTTCATTTCGCAACAGAAAGCGCGGAGTAGATTTGAAGCGGATTTTTATCGGATAATCCAATTTTCTATTTCTATCTCGGATAAACGTTTCAAATGCTTTTGATTATCGGTTATCAGAATCATATTCGTATCCAACAGATATTTTGCCATAATGTGAAATCAAAAATATCCTAAATTTCGTGTTTTCCCGGAAGTGCGGCTATCGCGAATGTCTGCAATAATTTCCGCCGCCGACTTATCTGTTTTCCAAGCACCAAAATATTTCATAATATCTGTTTTCTCACTTTTTGGGCTTTCTTCAAACTCGTGCTCTATCGGAAAAACAATAAATTCTATTTCTTTACCGTACACCATTCGGAAGGAATCGTGAAAGGAATTTTGCTGTCTGCTACTGTCGGGGTGAATATTGTTCTATACATCGAATATTTATTTTGAGTTACAAATTTACAAGTTTTTATAGTTTTTAGTTTTGTCAAAAGCACTGCGAAAACTGCGAATGGAATTGGATTTTTGCTTTGATGTTTTCCGGGTCGGTTCCGTCAAGGAAAACCACTTCGCCGATTCCAAATCTGTCGTGCCGAACTTTATATCGTTTTTACTTTTTTTAACACATCATTAAAACGGTCAAGGTCAATAAGTAACTTTGGTAAGCCATTATCCAGCCACATTAGAAATGTCATCATTTGTTTGTATTGATTTTCCAAATCTTGCAGATTACCGAAAATAGGCTCATAGTGATAAATTCTGTTTCGCAATGTTCGTACGTTGTATAATGCGTCTGATATTGTGTTTCTTTGTCGTAAGTGTTTGGGGGTGTTTTTAAAAATAAGTCTCAGAGATTTCCATAGCAGACTTGTGTAATGCCGATTAAACAATCTGCTCCAAAATCCAAAATTCAGTTCAGCAATTATTCTGTCGGCAGTAATGATTTTACGTTGTGCTGTCAGTTTTTGTGTCGCTTCCGAGACAAAAGGTAAAAACTCAATAGGCAAATTGTTTTTAAACCAATACTCGTCTTGAAAATGTGTTTTCAATGTTTCGTGAATAGCATTTCTCAAACTGATTTCAAGTATAGAAAGAATGGGATAAAATGCTTCGGAAAGTTCAATGTTTGCTTTATAAAGTTGATAGGCTTTGGCAAAATGATTATTGGTTTTGGCAAGATAAACATTAAATCTTGAACTTGAGAGATAATATTTTAGTTGTTGTTCTGTCATATTTCGTCACAAAATTGCAAAAAAAAATCAAAAAATAGGTTAATCGGAATTTAAGTCGTACATTTGCGGCGTGATGCTGCTTCCTCCTCTCCCAAACTTGTGTTGGTGATGAAAGCAGCTTTAGTTTTTTATATGCTTGCTGCCGACTGAAAAAATCTCACACAAAATCCGTGGTCAAAATAAAAAAGACATTTTCAGTTTAAATGTGCCTCTGATTGAGTTTGTCGAAAGCGGATTTTTTTTAAACTTTAAACAATCACACCTTCACCAACTTCGCAAACCTCAAAAGCAGATTTTTTTTCGCTGCTGATGATGGTGAAATTTCGTAAATTCGCAAGGTGAAAGATAAGAAAAAAATAGAATTGGATTTTGAAATTGATTTCCTCACAAACTCCATCCGAAATACTATTTCCGGAGATAGTTTTGATACGGATGTCATTCGATTTACGAAAGCAGATTTGCCTCAAATATCGAAGAAAAACGGTTGGAATTTTAATTGGAAATCCGAATTTGATAACAACAAAAAAGAAGTATTCAAATTAACTATTGTAAAAAATCCGAATATTGTTCAAGGATTGGTTTCGTTTACCGTAAATGATGATCATATCTATATGGATTTATTAGAAACGGCTCCTTTCAATCTTGGAAGAAATAAATTGTATGAAGGTGTTGCCGGAAATTTGGTTGCCTACGTTTGCAAAACTTCATTTCAAAAAGGATTTGGAGGATATGTTTCTTTCACGGCAAAGACGAAATTAATTGAACATTACAAAACAACACTAAACGCACAATTATTTGGCGGACAATTAATGGTTATCAATACCGCCGCCGCTAATATTTTAATTGAAACTTATTTTAAAAACAGATGATTATGGGATTTATCAGAGAACCGGAAGGCGTTGACTTTGTGATACAGGGAAAACCCTTGACCGAAAAACAAAAAAAAGAACTGAGTGCTTTTATAAAAGCGGATAAAGAAAAAAATCAAAGAGAAAAACGGAAAACAAAATCCGTGGTCAAGACAAAAAAGATATTTTCAGTTTAAATGTGTCTGATTGAGTTTGTCGAAAGTAGATTTTTTTAAACTTTAAACAATCACACCTTCACCAACTTCGCAAACCTCAAAAGCAGATTTTTTTCATCTCCGTTTTGGAATTGGATTTTTGCTTTGATATTTTCGGGGTCGGTTTTCGGATAATTTTCGTGATAAATAACGGATATTTTTACTCCATTTCACCCATCAGTTTTTCAGGATTTTGTGCCGTGTGAAATATTCCGACAATCTGAACGGTATCTGCTTCAATGAAAAACAATATTTTGTAACTCCATTTGATAAGAAAGCGAATTTCTATCTTGTCAGTGCCGGCGAATTCGTCTTGAGGATACGCGGCAGGAAAATATTTCAGCCGTTTCATTGCCGATAAAATACCGTGTTCAACGTATTTTGCTGTTGCAGAACTTTCGGTATTTGTCAGATACGATACAATGTTTTGCAAATCTGATTTTGCCAAATTTGAGAGTATTATTTTATAAACTTTCATAAATATAACCCAACTCTTTGCTCAAATTTTCCAAACTGATGCCTTCATTTTTTACACATTGTTCAATACCAATCTCAACTCTTTTACGGTATTCATCGAGGCTAAGCGGTTCGCCGTCGGTGGTGTATGCCACGATTTCGGTATTTCCGTAAAACTCATTTTTCATTCGATTGTAGAGCGTTTGTCGGTCTGAATTTGACAAATGCTGTATCTCGCTGTAAATTTCATTTAAACTTGTATGTTCCATAGCAAAACTTTTTATCGGTGCATTGCAGACGATACAAAAATACTGATTTTTTGGAATTGGATTTTTGCTTTGATGTTTTCCGCCAAGGAAAACAAAATTACAACCCTCCGTCTGTTTTCCGAATCTGTTTGATGAGTTCTTCAATTTGAAGGCTTAATTTTTCGGCGGTGTCTTGATCGGAGAGATTGAAAACGATAAAGCCCGTAAAATCATTAAATATTGATATTTTTTGTATTATTGATGTTGAAACACGAAATTTATAACTAGAAAAACCATCGCCGAAATTAATGCCCTTATTTATTAAAAATATCATCACACTTGTAATTATAGCGTTTATCTCACATACGATGAACGCTATTTTTGCGGGGATTTATTTTCGTTATACCGATTTTATTGGGGTTACAACAATTTTGGTAAACTTTTTTCTCATTTATATCGTTTTGTTGGGATTAAATTTTTTCTATAAAAAACTCATTTCTGATAGCGTTCTCGTTGTTTTCAATATTTATTTTAACACTTGGTTGATATACGTTTCCGTTTATTTTTTGATTTATTATTTTCTGAAACGTTTGTGTCAAGCAGAAATATCCGGTCAAACTCACAATTTTAATTTGATAATCAGTATGTTAATTCTCGTTGTTTGGCAATTTTTAACCAAAAACAGAAAAGAAATCTACCGATTATCCAATCTGTATTTATACGCTATTTCTTTCCTAATTTTTGTTGTGGTAAAGGCAATAAGAATTTTAACTTTTTGAAAATCAAACACTTTACATTGAACTTTGAACATTAACCTTGAATCTTGAACCTCAAACTTTGAATCGTCACACTTTCACCAATTTCGCAAACCTCAATAGCAGATTTTTTTTGTTTTGAAAAAAAACATTAATTTTGTGTGAGTCTAAAAAAATGTTTATGCTAACGCTCACTATTACACAAATGTATTCTTTACTCGCTGAAAAATTGGGTAAAGAAAACGCGGAAAACCTTACATCTTATATCGAAAAAAAAAATAGAAAAAGACATTAACCAACAAACAAAACATTTAGCAACGAGAGAAGATTTGGAAAGAGGTTTTAAGGAACAAGGTCGATGGATGTTAGGAATTTTTATTACGCTAACTATTATGATATTAGGACTTTACGCTACTATTTTGCTAACAAAATAACTCACACTTTCACCAACTTCGCAAACCTCAGCAGCAGATTTTTTTCGTCGCCGTTTTGGAATTGGATTTTTGCTTTGATGTTTTCCGGGTCGGTTCCATCGAGGAAAACCACTTCACCGATTCCAAATCTATCGTGCCGAACATTATCGCCCACTTCAATATTTTGAAAAGAATTTCCATCCGAACTGTTGATTTTTGCAGAAGCAATGGGTTTGAGATTCGGTGTGTCAATCGAAAACTATCACTTCTTGCAGTATGGAATTTGCGGCTATTTATCTCCTAAAAGTTTTAAAAAGTATGCAACGCTTAAGAAGTGCAAGAATCGAATTTTTAATTTAAAATTTTTATTAACATGAAAGAATTGTTTAAAATTTCATTAGCTTTTGTTGGTATTGTTTCAGCTACGATTGCAACTTCCTCCAATTTAAAAGCAAATGATACAGGCAAGGTTGCAGGAGGATATTGTAGAAATACCACTGCTACCTGTGGAAGAACAGCCGGAGGAACCACAGTATATGGTACCTGGACAGAAAACGCTACTGTTAGTCATTAATTAGTAGATACCCAAATGAAAAAAGGGTCTTTTGCGAAAGACTCTTTTTTAATAACTTTATGCTTTAAAATTTTTAGTTATGAAAGCAATATTGCAGTTTATTTTCTTTCTTTTTATTATTTGTTTCCAAGCCCAATCATCTTATAGAATTTTTTATAAAGTAGATTCTAAACCAAACAGTAAAAAAGATTCAATCACGACCGATTTTTATTTATTGGATATTTATCCCGAAGAAAAATTGTCAATGTTTTATAATAATGTATATTATCGATCGGATTCTATAATGACCAATCTTAATACAATATCAAATGTAGCCGGTGGTGCATATATTAATTTTGATGATCTTGGATCAACTCATTGGAATAAAGGTGTTTTGTTAAAAAATGACGAAATGTATTTGGTGGAAAATTTTGATGGGGATTCATACAAATATCCTGAAAAATCGGTTATTCACTGGAATTTTCTAAGTGAGAAAAAAAGATGTGATGAATATGACTGTCAAAAAGCAATCGCAAATTACAAAGGAAGAGTTTGGGAAGCATGGTTCACTACGGATATTCCTTTAAATATATTCCCTTATACATTTGCAGGATTGCCCGGTTTGGTTTATGAACTTCAAGATTCTACAAACTCCTATCAATTTTCTTTTATCGGACTGAAAAAAATCAATAATGAACCATTTTATCCCGATATTTTTTCAAGAGCAATCCTTACCACAAAAGAAAAATACTTAAAAGCCTATTCTAACTATAAAAAAGATCCGTCAAAAAAATTAAAAGAAGGAAAATTAGTTACCGGCAGTGGAGAAGTAATGGAAATTTTCGGAGGTTTTAGTAAAAAATACATCGAAGAAACAACAAATTCAATAAAAAAAGAATTATCCGAATATAATAATCCTGTTGAATTGGAATAGTATTATGAAAAAAAATATTTCCGATATAATATACTATATGTTAATCATTTTTATGTCTTATGTTTTTGCTAATAAAATGTTTAATGTTTCTGCTTTTCAAATGAATATTTTTAAAACAGGAATATTTGGAGAGCAACTTTCAAATCTTTTGGCATACTTTGTCTTAATCATTGAATTTGCAACAATCATTTTGTTGTTGATTAGTAAAAAAATCGGATTAAATTTTCTTGCGATTCTTTTATTGATATTCACACTTTACATTTCTATTTTATTCTATCTGAATAGATACGAAGTGTGTGGATGTGGCGGAATTTTAAACGGTTTGAGTTATAAAATTCATTTGTTGATAAATATTATATTGATAGTACTGGTGTTTTTATCAAAAAATTTTATGAATTATCAGAAAAAGTATGAAAAATATTAAGATAACTCATCTCATAATTATTAATCTGTTACTGGTATTAATCATATATTTTAACTTTGCAGGGTCATTCCTCAACAAGAAAAAATATACTTTTGAACGTAATTACAAAAGCAGTGTTTTAAAACCTCTTGAAGATTGCATTAAGGTTTCGGATTCAACATTTACTCCAACTTTTCCCTCTGATATTCCCAATACTTTTTCAAGTAAAATTTTCAAAAACCATACTGATTTTAATTTTACTTTTTACGATATGTCTGTCCATAAAATCAGCAGTAAAAATTTTCAACTTAAAAACAATCTGTTTCCTCTCTATATTTTGAAAGATTCTGTTTTATGTGTTGACGAATCGGCACATCTTTTCGTAAATAATCATGGCATTCCTTTTAAAAATTTGAAAGTTTCCTCTATAAAAAAATTTAAAGACGATTATTACATTTTGGGAGAATATGCAGAAAATAATTATTTCACATTCGGATTTTTTAAATTAAACCTGTTTTTAAGCAAATTAACTCTTATTGAAACTATTCAAAAAAGTAAAAATTCATTGTTTGCCGAAAACGCTCTCAAATATAACGGTAATTTTTTTGGAAGTATTGATGGATCTGAAGAAATCATCTACGCCACGAACAAATCTTCCTTGTTATGGATATTTAAAAACTTTAGATTAATAAACAAAATCAATACATTAGATAAAACCCCACTTCCAAATATTATAAAAAAAGGAGATATTTTTGTTTATGGCAGGGATAATACATACAACACAAATATGGCTTCCTTCACATATAAAAATCAGCTTCACATATTTTCAAACAGAAATACCGAAAAGAAAAAAATTGTAATTGATGTTTATGATTTAAAAGGCGATTATATTTACAGCTATATTCTTCCAAAAACAAATGATGAAACTCAAAATATTTTACAAATTTTTACCGATGAAAACAAAATAATTATCGCATTTGAAAATAATTGCTTTTCATTATTTACAATTTAATTTTCGATAAAATAGATTTTTTTACACTTTCACCAACTTCGCAAACCTTAAAAGCAGATTTTTTTCGTCGCCGTTTTGGAATTGGATTTTTGCTTTGATGTTTTCCGGGTCGGTTCCGTCAAGGAAAACCACTTCGCCGATTCCAAATCTATCGTGCCGAACTTTATCGCCCACTTCAATATTTTGAAAAGAATTTCCGTCTGAACTGTTGATTTTTGCAGAAGCGACGGGTTTGAGTTGGCTTTTGGCTTTTGGCTTTTGGCGTTGTCACCCTGAGCGGAGTCGAAGGGTTGTCGAAACGGTTTTTTAAACGAAAAAGTTTCGGTCGGAATATCATCAAAAATATTCGATTTCAATCCGGAATTGTTCACAAAACGGCTTTCCACAGCGGGATTGATGAAATCAATATATTCCGCATTCACTTCGCTTAAAAATCTCGAAGGATCGGCATCCGTGATTTTTCCCCACCGAAATCTGGAAACGGCATAAGTGAAAAACACCTGTTTTTCGGCTCTCGTGAGGGCTACATAAAACAATCGGCGTTCCTCCTCCAACTCATCTCGCGTGGACGAACTCATAAAATTCGGAAACAGATTTTCCTCCAAACCAACGAGATGAACCACCGGAAATTCCAAACCTTTGGAAAGATGAACCGTCATCAAAGAAACTTTGTCGCCCTCGTTTTTATCTTTATTGTCTTGGTCTGTGGAAAGTGCGATGTTTTCCAGAAAATTCGCAAGCGAAGCATCGCCGTCCTCCAACTGCTGCTGCTCGTCAATAAAACCTTGCATCGAGTTCATCAATTCCTGAACATTTTCCACGCGGGAAATTCCTTCGGGCGTTTGGTCGTCTTTCAAAAACTTGATTAAACCGCTTCGTTTCGCCACTTCCATCGCCACTTGATACGCATTTTCGGTTTTCAGCAAAACTTGAAACGCTTTTATCATACTCCAAAAATCCGAAAGTTTGGTAATCACGCCGTTGTTTAAACCGAGTTGCGGAGCATAAAAACCGATGTTGTCTAAAATTTTAGCAATCGTAATGTTTTGTGAATCAGCGAGAACAATTAATTTATTTTGCGAAGTTTCCCCAATTCCGCGAATGGGATAATTGATGATTCTCATCAGTGCTTCCGTATCGTTTTCATTGATTAAAAGCCGCAAATAAGCCACCAAATCTTTCACTTCTTTCCTTTGGTAAAACGACAAACCGCCGTAAACTCTGTACGGAATATTCTTTTTTCGCAGTGCATCCTCAAAAGCGCGGGTTTGCGAATTGGTGCGGTATAAAATAGCGAAATCATTGAATTTCATTTGATTAGCGTTGTGAAGTTCCCAAATATTGTTCGCCACAAAATTGGCTTCATCGGCATCGGAAAGTGCGCGAAATACTTTTATTTTTTCGCCGGTTTCATTTTGGCTGAAAACATTTTTTTTGAACTGCTGCGTATTCTTGGAAATCACGGCGTTTGCAGCGTTTACGATGTTTTGCGTAGAGCGATAATTCTGTTCCAATGAAACCGTTTTTGCATCGGGATAATCTTTTTTAAAGCCCAAAATATTATAAATATTCGCACCTCGAAAAGAGTAAATAGACTGCGCATCATCGCCGACCACACAAATATTTTCAAATTTTGAAGCCAAAGATTTCACAATTAAATATTGCGAATGGTTCGTGTCTTGATATTCGTCCACGAGAATGTAGCGAAAACGGTCTTGATATTTGGCTAAAATTTCCGGAAATCTCGTCAGCAATTCATTGGTTTTCAGCAGTAAATCGTCGAAATCCATCGCTCCGTTTCTGAAACAGGTTTCCACATATTTTTGATAAATCTGCCCGATGAATTTCATATTCGCTTTTTCGTCGGCTTCTATCAATTCCGGGTTGTTGTAATAGGCTTTTACGGTGATGAGGTTGTTTTTGTAAGTCGAAATTCTAGCCTGAACTTTTTTGGGTTTATAAAGATCGGAATCGATGTTCATTTCTTTCAAAACTTTTTTGATGACGTTTTGGGAATCCTGCGTGTCGTAAATCGTAAAGTTCGACGGATAGCCGAGAAATCGGGCTTCGCTTCGCAAAATTCTGGCAAAAACCGAGTGAAAAGTTCCCATCCAAATACTTCTCGCATTGCTTTCGCCGACCACTTTTGCGATTCTGTCTTTCATTTCTCTCGCAGCTTTGTTGGTAAAAGTGAGTGCCAAAATATTGAAAGGATCCACGCCGTTTGAAATCAAAAAAGCGGTTCTCATCGTGAGTACGCGAGTTTTTCCGGAGCCGGCACCCGCCAAAACCATCAGCGGACCGTCCGTAGAAGTTACGGCTTCATATTGCGCGGTGTTGAGTTCTTTCAAAAAGTTTTCCATAAATTTTCAGAAAGGGCAAAATTAGTTTTTTTAGACAAAATTATTAGTATTTATTTCACACCAGTACAGAGTAATAAAAAATACTGATAAGGAAGTTTTGTTTTGGAGTTTTTAGGACGAGTAATTTTTATTACTTTTACAAAATATTCAGATTTTTATACAATAAATTTCCGATAGAAAAGTTATTAAAAAACTATGCGAAAAACAATTTTATTCCTTTTTATACTCGTGGTTTTTGGGGCGTGTTCCTCTCAGAAAAAAAAGCAAAACAATTCTACTTTTTTGAAGGGTTTTCACACCTATTACAACACGCTTTTCAATGGCGAAGAAGCACTGAATACGGAACTTGAAGATAGAAAAAAATCCTATAAAGAAAATTTTTATGCGAATTATATTCCGATTTTGAAATACGATGTTGTTTCCGACCAACCCAAAACCAACAATTCCGGATTGTTTAAAGGCAACGAAATCGGAGTTCCCGGCGGTGGCGATCCCGGAATGCAAACGCAACAAAGCGGAACCTCAACATCCATGGAAATCGCCGGAGCCAAAGCCGAAAAAGCCATCAGAAAATATTCCGTAATAAAATCCGGCGAAGAAAAAAACAAGAGAATTTTTGATTCTTATATTTTACTCACGAAATCCTATCTCTATCAAAATAAACCTTTGGAAGCACTCGAAGCTGTGAATAAAATTTTCCCAAACTTCAAAAAAAGCAAAAAACTTCCGCTTGCAAAAATTTATCAAGGTCAATCCTATGCGAAATTGGAAGATTATTACCGTTCCAATGAAGTTTTTCTCGCTTTAAAACAAGATAAAATCAAGAAAAAATACAAAAAATTAGCGAGCGTTTATTATTCCGAAATGCTACTAAAAGACGGGAAAAAAGAAGAAGCCGCCGCCGAACTTGCAGATGCTTTTAAACTGAATAAAAACCGAGAACTTAGAAGTAGAATCGCTTTTTTGCGTGGACAAATTCTATCGGAACTCGGCAGAAATGACGAAGCCCACGAAAGTTTCGCCGCCGCCTACAAATATTCCATCGACTATGATTTTGAAGTGAAATCTCAAATCGAAATCGCAAAAACCTTTAATGCCGCTTCCGATAATTATGATGAATGGAAACAAAAAATAGAAAAAATCAGTAAAAAAGGAACCTACGTTTCTCGAAAAAACGAATTTTATTACGCACTCGGTTTGATGGCAAAAAAAGCCGGAAAACCCGATGAAGCCGATGAATATTTTAGAAAATCTATCGTTGGAGACGCTTCAGATCCGCAAATTCGCGGTCGCGCTTTCTACGAAATCGGGAAAGCCTATTTTGACGCAAGCGATTATCTTTATGCCGGAACTTATTACGATTACGCACTCGCCGTGATGACTTACGAACCGGAAAAAGCACGTCTGGCAGAACAATCCGCAAACATCAAACAAATAACTAAAAATTATTATTTAATCAAAAATAACGACAGTATTTTGGCATTGGCAAAAATGTCCGAAGATGAACAAATCGCCTATTTCACAGACTATATCAATAAACTGAAAGAGAAAGAAGCCATCGCCGAACTCGAGAAAAAAAGAGCCGAAAGAAGCGAAGGTTTTGATACGGGAGATTATGATGCCAATTCTATTTTCGCAGGAAATACCGGCGGTTTTCAAGATTTTTCAGACCCGAAAAACAGCGGCGGCGGAAGTTTTTATTTTGGCAATACAAACACAATTTCAAAAGGACAAACCAATTTCAAACAAGTTTGGGGAAACAGAGCACTCGCCGATAATTGGCGATTTTCTGCGCAAACTTCTACTTTGGAAGATATAAAAAATGAAGCGATGGGACAAACCACGGCTCCCGATCCGCGAAGGCTCGACCCCGCATTTTATATCGAAAAAATCCCAACTGAAGAAAGCGAACTCGCCGCCCTGAAAAAAGCACGAGACACCGCAAGTCTGGGATTGGGAAGAATGTACGATGCCTATTTTGACGATAAACCATTGGCTACAAAAACACTTTACGAGTTGATAGACGAAAAACCGGAACCGGAAGAAGACGTGAAACTTCAAGCTCTCTATCTGATTTTCACAATGAATTATGAAAATAATCCCGCCGCCGGAGAACGCGCCAAACAAACCATCCTCGACGAATTTCCCTACACTTCCTACGCAGAATATGTGAAAAACCCGAGAAATAAAGAGTTTTCGCAATCGTCTCCGGAAGTTTTGCAAATTTATGCCGATGCTTTTGACCTCTACCAAAACGAAAAATACGAAGACAGTCAAAAAACTATTGATTCCGCTCTCGCACAATATCCGAAAGATGCATTGGTTCCGAAATTTGAACTCTTAAACGCTTTTAACACCGGAAAAACCGCCGGAAAAGAAGTGATGATTTTGCAGTTGGAACAAATCGCTTTAAATTACGCAAAAACACCGGAAGGTCTGAAAGCCATAGAAATGTTGAAATACCTGAAAAGCGGTCTGAAAATCGAAATGACCGACGAACAAGGAAATAAAATTGAGGAAGAGAAACCAACGGAGCCAAAACCCGAAGGAAAAGTAGAGCCGATAAATCCGTTTGCGCCGCCACCGATTCCAAAAGATTCGGAAATAGAAGTTCCCAATCCGAGATTAAATCCGACAGCACCTTCTTCGTCCCCGACGAAAAAAGGTAGAAATATGCCGCTACCCGGAAAAAGCAGAGGTTGAAAAAATTCTTAAAAATTAAATGATTTGAAACTTTGTCAAAGTTTAAACCCGAAATCTGAAACTCGAAACTCGATCATCTCATATAAAAATATGAGAGAACTTTTTGGCGAATGGCTTTTGGCTTTTTTTAGGGATTTTTAGCAGCTTACGATCTTTGCTGAAATAAAGAATCGTTTTTTTAACCATATAGAGATATTAGTTTTCTATGTTCCTATGCTTTCTCTATATACTATCTGAAAAGATTAAACAAAAGCAAAATAATTTTTGAAATTTTTCTGTATTTGGATGATATTAACAAACCGAAATTTCTAATATACATTTTGAGTTTTTAATCATGTAAAACATTGATTACCAATATGTTAAACTATTTACTTCCGACATAATGCAAAAATTCCTGCCGCGTAATCGGATTGGTTCGGAAAATTCCGCTGAGTTCCGCCGTAATTGTGGAACTCGCCTCGTCTTTTATGCCTCTGCAATTCACGCAAAGATGTTTCGCATCAATGATGCAAGCCACATCTTTGGTTCCGAGCGCTTCTTTCATCGCATCGGCAATTTGCATCGTCAGCCGTTCTTGAACTTGCGGACGTTTTGCGTAATAATCCACAATTCTGTTGATTTTCGAAAGTCCGATTACTTTTCCGTTGGAAATGTAGGCAACGTGCGCTTTTCCGATAATCGGGAGAAAATGATGTTCGCAAAACGAATACATAGAAATGTCTTTTTCTACGAGCATTTGGCGGTATTTGTATTTGTTGGAAAACGTTGAAATTTTGGGTTTGTTTTCCGGAAGCAGTCCGCCGAAAATTTCGTTGACATACATTTTTGCCACGCGTTTCGGGGAATCTTTCAGAGAATCGTCCATCATATCCAAACCGAGAGTGTGCATAATTTCGGCGAAAAGTTTTTCAATTTTTTCGATTTTTTCTTCGGGTTTTAAATCGAAAGCACCGTTGCGAATCGGCGTGTGTTCTTTTCCGGTGAAAACATCATCGTCACTGTCCGTAAAATTGTTCATGTTTTAGTTTAAACTACGCAAATATAAATAAAAAGAACATAAGAAATGTGAATTCCTGCCTCGACAAAAATTCCGTAATTTTGCGGTTTATTATTTTTAATGAAACACCCATGACAAATATTGACACACAAGCGAAATCGAAGATTCGCCGATTCCTTTAAAAAAAAATAAAAATGACAGAGGCAATGATTGTACAAGGTGTTCCATCTGACCGCTGAAAAAAATAAAATATAAACAGATGAAACCTTTCCGCAGAATTTTAAACTTTGCAAAACCCCATCAGAAATATCTTTGGGGAAGTATGTTGTTTAATTTGCTATATTCTCTGCTCAACGTATTTTCCGTAGCCACGATGCTCCCAATTTTGGGCGTGATGTTCGGAACGGCAAGCGAAATTGATACTTCCAAAATTCCGGTTTGGAACGGCGAATTTGGGAAATATTTTTCCTATCTCAAAGATTTGGTTTACTACAAAATTCAAATTAATATTGATGAACACGGTGCTGTAAATGTTTTGGCGGTGCTTTGCGGAATCACGGCTGTGGCATTTCTTTTGCGCAATATTTTCAGATATATCGGTGCTTTTCTTTTGGTGAATTATCGGGTCGGGATTACCCGCGATTTGCGAACTGCGATGTATGATAAATTTCTGAAACTTCCGGTTTCATTTTTTACCGAAAAGCGAAAAGGCGATATGATGTCGCGAATTTCTAATGATATCGGCAGCGTGGAAAGCGGAATTATGGGAAGTTTGGTGGATGTTGTGAATGCGCCGTTTATGATCATCACCACGTTAATCACATTATTTATTCTTTCGCCGCAACTCACTTTATTTTCGCTCATCGTCTTTCCGATAATGGCTTGGCTGATTTCCCGAATCGGAAAAAGTTTGAAAAGAAAAGCATATTCCGCACAGGAAGAATTGGGAAATCTTTTTTCTTTGGTGGATGAAACCTTGAAATCATCGAAAATTATTAAAATTTTTAACGCCGATAAAATCCTGAAAAATCGTTTCCGCGAAACCACAAACAGTTGGAAAAAATTTGCTATCGGAATGAGCCGAAGAAGAGAACTCGCCTCGCCGATGAGCGAATTTCTCGGGTCGGTTACCATTTTATTAATCACTTGGTTTGCAGGAAAACAAATTTTGCAGGAACACACGATGAAACCGGAAATTTTCCTTGTTTTTGTGGGAATGTTTTTTCAAATTTTAGATCCTGCCAAAAAATTATCCAACGCCGTTTCCTCAATTCAGGGCGGATTGGCAAGTTTGGAGCGCGTGTCCGAAGTTTTGGACTACGATTTGAAAGTTCAGGAAATTGAAAACCCGATTCCGATTTCCGATTTGAAACAGAATATCGAATTTAAAAATATCGGTTTCTATTATGATAAAGACAACATTATCCTCAAAAATTTCAACCTCACGATTCCGAAAGGAAAAACTGTGGCTTTGGTCGGGCAATCGGGAAGCGGAAAAACCACGCTCGCCAATCTTTTGGCAAGATTTTATGATGTTTCCGAAGGCGAAATTGCGATAGACGGTATTGATATTAAACATCTGAAACTGAAGGATTATCGGCATCTTTTGGGAATGGTAACGCAAGAATCCGTGCTTTTTAACGATTCGGTTTACAATAATATTCGCATGGGAAAACCCGAAGCTACGCAAGAAGAAATCGTTCACGCCGCAAAAATTGCAAATGCCGATGCTTTCATTTCTCAACTTCCGGACGGCTACGACACGAACATCGGCGACGACGGCAATAAACTTTCAGGCGGACAAAAACAGCGGGTTTCCATCGCAAGAGCCGTTTTGAAAAATCCGCCGATTATGATTTTGGATGAAGCCACTTCTGCGTTGGACACGGAATCCGAAAAATTTGTGCAAGACGCTTTGGAAAAAATGATGGAAAACCGCACATCGCTCGTCATCGCGCACCGACTTTCCACGATTCAAAAAGCAGATTTGATTGTCGTGATGGAACGCGGAAACATCGTAGAACAGGGAACTCACCAAGAATTGTTCAGCAAAAACGGCGTTTACAGAAAATTGGTCGAACTCCAGAATTTTGAGTGAAAAGAATTGCGGAATAAAATTTTAAAGGAATGTGATGTGAATCGGCTTGCAAAAATTCCGAAATCCAAAACAAAAACCCAAACATGAACACCGAAAACCTGCACATCCAAATCAAAACTTTTTTCGGACTCGAAGAAATTCTTGCCGCGGAAATCCAAAAACTCGGCGGCAGAAATGTGGAAATCAGAACCCGAGCCGTAAATTGCGTGGGCGATTTGGGTTTTCTCTATAAAATCAATTATTCTGCAAGAACGGCTCTGAAAATTCTCGTCCCGATTTTTGAATTTAAAGCCTTCAACGAACAAAAATTCTACGACAAACTCTCCAAATTTCCGTGGTCCGAATATTTGGACATCAACCAAACTTTTGCGATTGATGCCACCGTTCACTCCGAAAAATTCACACATTCTCAATTTATGACTTTGAAAATGAAAGATGCTATTGTCGATTTTTTTCAACAAAAATTCCGCAAACGCCCGAATGTGGAAACCAAAAATCCGGACATCAAATTCCACCTTCATATTGATAGAGAATTGGTTACGATTTCTTTGGATGCTTCCGGCGAACCGCTCTTTAAACGCGGCTACAGAAAACAGCACGGCGAAGCACCAATCAACGAAGTTTTGGCGAGCGGAATGTTGCAAATTGCAGGCTGGGACGGAAAAGGAAATTTCCTCGACCCGATGTGCGGAAGCGGAACTTTTTTAATCGAAGCAGCGATGATTGCCATGGATTTGCCGGCACAAATTTTTCGTAAAAACTTCGGATTTCAACATTGGAAAAATTATGACGAAGAACTTTTTAATAAAATTAAAGAGTTCAGAATCAACAGGATAAAAGAATTTAACGGGAAAATTATCGGTTTTGATACCGATGAAAAAATGATTTCTTTTTCTCGACAAAACATAGAATTTGCTGAAATGCTAGACATTATCGAAGTTCGGAAACAAAATTTCTTCGAGAGCAAAAAAGAAAATTTTCCTTTGCTTATCGTTTTTAATCCGCCTTACGACGAGAGAATTTCCATCAATCAGGAAGATTTTTACAAAAAAATCGGCGATACGTTTAAAAACAATTATCCCAACACTTTGGCTTGGCTCATCACTTCGGATTTGGAAATGGCGAAAAAAATCGGACTCAGACCTTCGCGAAAAATAAAACTCTACAACGGAAAACTCGAAACCCGATTTTTGCAATACGAAATGTACGAAGGAACGAAAAAAATGAAATAATGAGATATTAACCGTTTATATATTCATTTTATTAAGCAGCATTTCAGGGTGCTTTTGTTTTTTTTACCATCACATTAACCAAGCCCCAAATTCTTCAAATTTAAAAACCAAGCCTCAAAAATTCAAATCCCAAATCGCGAATTTTTGGCTATCTTTGGAGTCTGTAAATTTTCTGAATTTTTTATGGAAAACCAAAAATATATTCCCGAAAATAAAGTGCGGGTGGTTACTGCCGCCTCCCTTTTTGACGGACACGACGCCGCGATTAATATTATGCGAAGAATGATTCAGGCTACGGGTTGCGAAGTGATTCATCTCGGGCACGACAAATCTGCGGAAGAAGTTGTGAATTGCGCCATTCAGGAAGATGCGAATGCGATTGCCCTGACATCTTATCAAGGCGGACACAACGAATATTTTAAATACATTTACGATTTGCTTCAAGAAAAAAAATCTCCGCAAATTAAAATTTTCGGCGGCGGCGGCGGCGTGATTCTCCCCGAAGAAATCAAGGATTTGATGGATTATGGCATCGCCAGAATTTATTCTCCGGACGACGGCAGAGAAATGGGACTTCAAGGCATGATAAACGATGTGGTGGAAAAATCCGATTTCGCCACAGGAAAAGACGTGAAAATCGAGGATTTGGACAATATCCGTTTTGAAGATTCAAAATCCATCGCCAAAATAATTTCTGCCGTAGAAAATTTTTCCGAAGAAAAACCCGAATTAATCGAAGAAATAAATAAACGTTCCACTTCTCCCCTCTCCTTTGGAGAGGGGTCGGGGGTGAGGAGAATTCCGATTATCGGCATCACAGGAACCGGCGGCGCCGGAAAATCCTCGCTGACGGACGAATTGGTTCGCCGATTTTTGCGCGCAAATCCCGATAAAAAAATAGCGATTATTTCCGTAGATCCTTCAAAAAAGAAAACCGGAGGCGCACTTTTGGGCGATAGGATTCGGATGAATTCCATTAATGACAAACGCGTTTATATGCGTTCAATGGCTACTCGCGAGAACAATGTTTCGGTTTCGCCGCACATTCATTCCGCGCTCAACGTTTTAAAATTGGCAAAACCCGACATCATTATTTTAGAAACTTCCGGAATCGGACAAAGCGGCTCGGAAATCACCGAAATCGCCGATGTTTCGATATATGTGATGACTCCCGAATACGGTGCTTCCACGCAGTTGGAAAAAATTGATATGTTGGATTATGCAGATTTTGTCGCTTTAAACAAATCCGATAAACGCGGTGCTTTGGATGCGCTTCAAGCCGTAAGAAAGCAGTTTCAGAGAAATCATCAATATTTTGATAAAACATTGGAAGAAATGCCGGTTTTTTCCACTAAGGCAAGTCAGTTCAACGATTGGGGAACCACGGAATTGTACAATCAACTCATTAAAAAAATCAATACGAAAGTTGAAAATATTAATTTAAACGAATACATCGAGCAAAATGTTTCCGAGGAAGCCACGATTATTCCGCCGAAACGCGTGCGCTATCTTTCGGAAATCGTGGAAAACAATCGTGTTTACGATAATGAAACGCTGGAACAAGCCTTAATTGCGAGAAAACTTTATCAACTTCACGGTGCGAAAAATATTTTGGAAGGCGATTCCGCATCGCAGGAAATCATCGAAAAACGCTATCAAAAAATTAAAAAAGATTTGAGCCAAGAAAATATTTATTTCTTAAACGGCTGGCACGAATTTAAAAAGAAGCACGAGCAGGACGTTTATACCTACCTCGTTCGAGGCAAAGAAATCAATGTGCAAACCAAATACGAATCGCTTTCGCATTTGAAAATTCCGAAAATCGCTTTGCCGAAATTTCAAGATTGGGGAGATTTGGTGCGTTGGAAAAGTCAGGAAAATGTTCCCGGGCAATTTCCATTTACCGCCGGAATTTATCCGTTTAAACGCACCGGCGAAGACCCGACCAGAATGTTCGCCGGCGAAGGCAGCCCGGAAAGAACGAACCGAAGATTTCATTACGTTTCCGCAGAAATGCCCGCAAAACGTTTGTCCACCGCTTTCGATTCGGTAACGCTTTACGGACAAGACCCGGATTTTCCACCCGATATTTACGGAAAAATAGGCAATGCAGGCGTTTCCATCGCTACTTTAGACGATGCCAAAAAACTCTATTCCGGTTTTGATTTAATTAATGCTTTGACTTCCGTTTCGATGACGATTAACGGTCCCGCACCGATGTTGCTCGCTTTTTTTATGAATGCCGCCATTGACCAAAACGTGGAAAAATACATTAGCGAAAATAATCTTTGGCATAAAGTTGAAGAAAAATTAAAAGAAAAATTCGACGACAAAGGTTTGAAACGCCCTTTCTACAACGGAGATTTGCCGCCTTCCAACACCGGTTTGGGTTTGAAACTTTTGGGAATCACAGGCGATGAAATTTTAGACCCGGAAACCTACGAAAACATAAAATCCGAAACCATTGCAAATGTTCGCGGAACCGTTCAGGCAGATATTTTGAAAGAAGATCAAGCGCAAAATACTTGCATTTTTTCCACCGAATTTGCACTCCGATTGATGGGCGATGTTCAGGAATATTTTATTGAAAATAAAGTTCGAAATTTTTATTCGGTTTCCATTTCCGGTTACCACATCGCCGAAGCCGGTGCCAATCCGATTTCGCAGTTGGCTTTCACGCTGGCAAACGGTTTCACTTATGTGGAATATTATTTGAGCCGAGGCATGAACATCAACGATTTCGCTCCGAATTTATCGTTTTTCTTTTCTAACGGAATCGATCCGGAATACGCGGTAATCGGCAGAGTTGCCCGCAGAATCTGGGCAAAAGCGATGAAACTGAAATACGGCGCAGACGAAAGAAGCCAAATGTTGAAATATCATATTCAAACTTCGGGTCGCTCGCTTCACGCGCAGGAAATTGATTTTAACGACATCAGAACCACGCTTCAAGCACTTTATGCCATTTATGACAACTGCAATTCGCTGCACACGAACGCTTACGACGAAGCCATCACCACGCCAACCGAAGAATCTGTGCGAAGAGCGATGGCTATTCAACTGATTATCAATAAAGAACTCGGTTTGGCGAAAAATGAAAATCCGCTTCAAGGTTCGTTCATCATTGAAGAACTGACGGATTTGGTAGAAGAAGCGGTTTATGCGGAATTTGACAGAATCACGGAACGCGGCGGCGTTTTGGGAGCGATGGAAACGATGTATCAACGTTCTAAAATTCAGGAGGAAAGCATGCACTACGAAATGCTGAAACACACCGGCGAATATCCGATAATCGGCGTGAATACGTTTCTCGGGAAAGACGGTTCGCCGACTGTTCTGCCGGGAGAAGTCATCCGTTCTACCGAAGAAGAAAAGCGGTTGCAAATCGAAAATCTGAAAAATTTCCAAACCTCGAACGGCGAGAAATCCGAAGAATATTTGCAGAAATTGCAATATGCGGCAATCAATCAACAAAATCTTTTTTCCGTGATGATGGAAGCCGTGAAATTCTGTTCGCTCGGACAAATCACGAATGCGCTGTTTGAAGTGGGCGGGAAATATAGGCGGAATATGTAGGTTTGCTGATGGCTGTTGGCTTTTTGCTTTTGGCTTTGAAGATATAGAAATTGAGGGATTTAAAAATTAAAAGATTAAAATTTATAATATTATGAAAGGAAAATTAAAAAGAATTTATCTGCTGATTGCAGTAGGTTTAATGGGAACTTTGACCGCTCAAAAGCGCTTCGAAGATTTTTCCATAAGTATGCCCGAACAAAAGTTGGACAAAAGTTATTATAAAACGATTAAATTAATTGACGCTCGGATAGACACAACTTCTTTGGGAATTGTTCAAAAAGGAGCATTCAATGCAAAGGCAAAAGTAGTACCCGCTACGAGCCTTGCTAATCAGTTTCAAAATCTTCTAAATCATATTAACGGAGATCAAACAGAAAACGGAACTATTGTAATGTATCTGAAACAATTGTATTTTGCGGAACTTACCGGAGCATTCAGCGAGCATGGTTATTGCTATTTTCAAGCATACCTGTTTGCAAAAAATGATGATGATACTTACACATACCTTAGTGAGATGGATTCTGTGATTGATCATTCTTCAATGGATGTTACCAAAGCAGTCATGAAAAAAGGAAGTGAAATGATTAGTAATTTCATCAGTAAAAATATCTCCGTAAAAGCACAGGCTACAGATTATTATACATTTGATGATTTAAAAAACTTTGACAATATTGAAAAACAAAAATTAAGTCTTTACAATTCAACGGAGCTAACAAACGGTTTTTACAAAGATTTTAATTCTTTCAAAAATCAGAATCCTGAAAAAGAAATTACGAATGTAACATTCAGCACTCCTGAAAAAATTACTAAAATCTATGGTATTGTTAATTTAATATATATATATTATATTTGCAAAAAAAATATATGAAATGTCCAAGATGTAGCAGTGAAGAATACTGCAAAGCAGGTATAGTTTTGAATCGCCAGCGATACAA
>JAITMJ010000120.1 GCA_031277475.1 Flavobacteriaceae bacterium | reverse complement strand
TAGGTCAAAAAGTTTATTCCCAATCACCCGCATTTGCTCGAGCCGCAACTTTTGCAAATCAGACAGCCTTCTTGGTAAACCACTTCGCCGGAATTGCATTCGGAGCATTTTTGTCCGTTGGCTTTGGTTCCGTCCGGAATATAGCGTTTCAAAGCGCGGGCAACTCCGGCTTTCCAATTGTTGATATTTTCAGAACCGAGTTCGATGCGATTGATGAGTTCCACCACATTTTCCAGTGGCATTCCATGTCTCAACGTTCCGGAAATCAATTTAGCATAATTCCAAAATTCGGGATTAAACTTATGTGAAAGCCCTTCAATCGTGGTTTTGTAGCCTCTCAAATTTTTAAATTGAAAATCGTAGCGGGAATTTCCTTCATCATCTCGATTTTTAATAATGAAACCGTTGTTCACCCAGCGCGGAAGCAAAATTCCTTCGTCGTCGTCTGCCAAACCCGTAAAAATTTCGTACGGACAATCGTCAATTAAACCCACAAACGCAATCCATTTTTCTTTATTATTTTGAAATTTCACCACGTCAGCCTCTAAAATTTGCGGTCTTTTGGTCGGAAAATTCCGATTTTGAATGTCGGATTTTTCTTCTTTTTTATCTTCCGTTGCCACCAAAACGCCGGAACGCGAGCCGTCTCTGTATACCGTAACGCCTTTGCAGCCTGCTTCCCACGCTTTTAAATAAAGTTCGTTCACCAAATTTTCAGTCGCTTCGTTTGGAATATTGATGGTTACGGAAATCGAATGATCCACCCATTTCTGAACAGCACCTTGCATTTTCACTTTGCTGAGCCAATCCACATCGTTGGAAGTGGCTTTATAATAAGGCGATTTTGCAATCAGTTCATTAATTTCTTCCTGTGAATATTTTTTTTCGGTATCCAAATTATTGGCTTTCATCCATGTTTTGAAATGATGGTGAAAAACGATGTATTCTTCCCACGAATCGCCGACTTCATCCACAAAATCCACGCGAACATCTTTATCGTTCGGATTTATTTTTCGGCGTCTTTTGTAAACCGGCAAAAACACCGGCTCGATTCCGGACGTGGTTTGAGACATCAGCGATGTGCTTCCGGTCGGCGCAATCGTCAGCATTGCAATATTTCTTCGTCCGTGTTTCAATATTTGTTCGTAGAGTTCGGAATCTGCTTCTTTTATTCTTAAAATAAACGGATTTTGAATTTCTCTTTCGGCATCAAAAACCGAGAAAGCACCGCGTTCTTTCGCCATTTCCACAGACGAACGATACGCCGAAATCGCCAAATTTTTATGAACTTCAACGGAAAAATTAATGGCTTCCGCGCTGCCGTATCTCAAACCGAGTGCCGCCAACATATCGCCTTCCGCCGTAATTCCGACTCCGGTTCTTCTCCCTTCCAAAGTTTTTTTGCGGATTTTTTCCCAAAGTTGTTTTTCGGTGCGTTTTATCTCTTCGCTTTCCGGATCGGATTTTATTTTTTCAAGAATGGCATCTATTTTTTCCATTTCCAAATCAATGATATCGTCCATCATTCTTTGGGCGCAGGCAACGTGTTTTTTAAACAAATCAAAATTAAATTGCGCTTTTTCCGTAAACGGATGTTCCACATAAGCATACAGATTTATCGCCAGCAAACGGCAAGAATCGTAGGGACAAAGCGGAATTTCGCCGCACGGATTTGTGGAAACGGTTTCAAATCCCAAATCTGCGTAGCAATCGGGAACGGATTCTTTGATGATGGTGTCCCAAAAAAGAATTCCGGGTTCGGCAGATTTCCACGCATTGTGAACAATTTTATTCCAAAGTTCCTTTGCACGAACACGTTTTGTGAATTTCGGTTCGCGGCTGTGAATAGGGTATTTTTGAACGTAATCGGTATCATTTTTCACGGCGTTCATAAATTCGTCGTCAATTCTCACGGAAATATTGGCTCCCGTAATTTTTCCTTGTTCCAATTTAGCATCTATAAAATCTTCAGCATCAGGATGATTGATGGAAACCGAAAGCATCAGTGCGCCGCGTCTTCCGTCTTGCGCCACTTCGCGCGTGGAATTGGAATAGCGTTCCATAAACGGAACCAAGCCTGTGGAAGTGAGCGCGGAATTTTTCACCGCCGAACTTTTTGGGCGAATGTAGGACAAATCGTGCCCGACTCCGCCTCTGCGTTTCATCAGTTGCACCTGCTCTTCGTCTATTTTCATAATTCCGCCGTAGGAATCGGAGTTGGCACTGTTTCCGATGACGAAACAATTGGAAAGCGATGCAATTTGAAAATCATTCCCGATTCCCGTCATCGGACTTCCCTGCGGAATAATGTATTTAAAATCTTTAATCAAATCAAAAATTTCTTGTTCGGAAAGCGGATTGGGATATTTTTTTTCTATGCGCGAGATTTCGCCTGCAATTCGACGGTGCATATCGTTTGGCGTGGTTTCGTAGAGATTTCCGGCACTGTCTTTCAAGGCGTATTTGTTTACCCAAACTCTGGCAGCCAAATCGTCTCCTTTAAAATATTTTAAACTTTCAAGATTTGCCGTTTCATAAGAAACCGGATTTAATTTTTTTGTTGATGCAAAACTTTCCATTGCAAAAATAATTTACGGAATAAAGTTACATCAATAAAATCAAACTACAAAAAGTTTACAAATTTTTTATTTTAGCGAATTGATTATCATCTATTTAATTATTTTAGATATTTAAAAAGTTTACAAATTTTTAAAATTTTATTATGACATCAATCACATTTTTTGAAATAAATTTTAAAATAGAATCGATTTTTTTATTTAAATTTCGAGTTTTTCAAGGAAGAATTATCAAAAAAATATCCAAAAAATGATGATGATAATACCGTCCGCATCATTGTAAAACCACAAATATTTTTTTGACTTTTGTTTTACAAAATACTAATAATCAATAAATTATATTGCAAAATAGATTTACAAAAAATAAAAACTTCTTTTACAAACTTTACAAATTTTTCGGGTGGAAATTTGGTTCAATTAATTTTAAATTTTTTTAGATATGAACACCTCTCATTCAAAATTAGTAATCGGTGCTTTAGTTTTAGCGACCGTTTTTTCCTGCAAAAAAGGACAGGATATGCGTGAAGAAGCAAGTATTGACAGCAATACCGTTTCTTATTATGAAACCGAACCAATTTCCGACAGCATTTCTTCTGTCGCAACATTGGAAGTGAAAGACAAAAAATTCATCAAAACCGCAAGCGTAAAGATGGATGTGAAAGATGTTTACGATGCCACGATTGCCATCGAAAAATCGGCGAAAGATTTAGGCGGATTCGTGATTCACAGCAATTTGCAGAGCCAAATTGTATATGAAGAAACCTACAATATTTCGGATGAAAATGCGATGCTCGTTCGAAAATTTCAAACCGAAAATTCGATGAAGGTTCGCGTTCCGACACAAAAATTGGGCGAGTTTTTGCAACAAATCAACGAGAAAAGTATTTTCCTAAATTCAAGAACCATCGATGCGGAAGACGTAACCGCCAATATCAAATTTTCCGAAATGGAAGCAAAACGCAATCGGCAAACCAAACAAAATATTTCCGATTTGAAAACCGACAAAGAAAAAGTGAACATGGCAGACGAAAATATGTCGGAAGAAAATTTCCAAATGTATGAAACGATGAATATGACGGACAATTTGAAATACAGCAGCATCGAAATTTACATCAAAGAACCCAAACTTCGGATTGCGGAAATTGCGGTGATTAATTCCAAAAACATCGACAACAAATACAAATACAATTTCTTTTACGATGCGAAAAACGCTTTTGTAGAAGGTTTTTATTTGATTCAAACCATTTTGGTTTTGCTGTTCAAAATCTGGCCGATAATTTTAATCGGTGCGGGTGTTTTTTATTTTTTGAGGAAAAGAAAATCTTTGAGCAGAAAAGACTGATGGCTTTTGACGGTTTTGTTTTAATCATCCTTAAAACCTATATTTTCGGCTTTCTTTCTTTTCGGAAAGCCGTTTTTTGTTGTCTAAACGTTTGGCAATCTGCGCTTTGGAAGGTTTTGTTTTGATTCTTTTTTTCGGAACAATCAACGCGATATTCACGATTTCCAGAATTTTCTCGACCGCAATTTTTTTGTTCCGAAGTTGCGTTCTCGCTTCGGAAGATGTGGTTTGCAAAATCCCGTCGGCATTGATTTTATTTTTTAATTTATTGTAAATCAATGTTTTTTCTTCATCTGTAAAAAATGCGGATTCCGAAATATTCCACATCGCCGTTACCGAAGTCTCCACTTTGTTCACGTTTTGTCCGCCCGATCCGCTACTTCGGGAAGTTTTAAAAGACAATTCCGGTGAAAAATTTTTCATAAATAGCGATTGATTTTTTTTCTTGATTTCTATATCGACTAATTCAAGGCACAAGTTTAATTATGCAAATTAAGTAGAAAATAATCTCTTTTAAAATCTAAAAAGATTAAGGATAAATATATTTGCAATGAAAAAATACATTTAACCATTGAGCAAAGATACCAAATAGAGGCTTTACTCAAAACAGAAACAATACAGGAAGAAATTTCCTGAATAGTGAACACAAAGAATAAATTCTTCTGTGATTGAATAAATTTCCGTAATTTTATCAAAACAAATCATATAGACGCTTAATTAAATATTTGATTATCAATGATAAATATATCAAATAATATATCAGATTTTGCTTTTTTTATGTACGTTTTTTACAATTATTTTTTTTAGGTTAATGGATTAGTATTGCAGGTCAAACGCATTAAGAGAACACAAGCCTTTGCTAAATAAAATGCCTTTGCGTTTTCGAAAAATCAAGATAAAAATATGGCGAACTTTGCGTTAAAAAAAAGACGGTGGATTGACATTTTTAATGCGTTTAGCCTGATTAGTGTTGTTAAATTGGTATAGAAATTTACAAAATCTCAATAAAAAAATGAACTATCTCATCACAGGCGGAAGCGGATTTATCGGATCTCATTTGGCGGAACATCTCTTAAAATCAGGACATTTCGTTATCAATATTGATAATTTTGATGATTTTTACGATTATAAAATAAAAATCGAAAACACGTTGGAAAGCATCGGAAAATCTCCGAAATTTCAATATTCCGACAAAGAAACCGACATCCAAAAACTGATTTCCGAAACAAAATCCGACAACTATATTCTTTATTATCAAGACATTAGAGATATTTTCGGACTGCGAAAAATTTTTGAAAATCATAAAATAGATTTGATTATTCATTTGGCGGCTTTAGCCGGCGTTCGTCCGTCTATCCAAAAACCTTTGGAATACGAAGAAGTGAACATTCGCGGAAGTATGAATCTTTGGGAACTTTGCAAAGAATTTAATATTAAAAAGTTTGTATGTTCTTCTTCTTCAAGTGTTTATGGAAACAATGAAAAAATTCCGTTTTCGGAAACCGATAATGTGGACAAACCGATTTCGCCTTATGCCGCCACCAAAAAATGCGGTGAAATTTTAGGGCACGTTTATCATCATTTGTATAAAATAGATATGGTTCAACTGCGGTTTTTCACGGTTTACGGACCTCGCCAGCGACCGGATTTGGCGATTCATAAATTCTCCAAACTCATTCTCGAAAATCGGGAAATTCCTTTTTACGGTGATGGTTCCACGTCCAGAGATTACACATTTATCGATGATATCATTGACGGCGTTTTGAAATCCATAAAATATTTAGAGCAGCACGAAAACGTGTATGAAATCATCAATTTGGGCGAAAACGAAGTGATAAATCTTAACCAAATGCTTTCCGAAATCGAAGAAAATTTAGGCAAAAAAGCCAAAAAAAATATTCTTCCGATGCAAGCCGGAGATGTTCCCAAAACCAACGCCGATATTACAAAAGCCGAAAAAATAATTGATTATCGGCCAAATACAAAATTCAATATCGGCATCAAAAAATTTATGGCGTGGTTTTTGGAGAAAACGGACAATGTTCAAAGAAAAGGATTTTTGCCGAATTTAGAATGAATATAATTATTTTTAAAAATGAATTTAGTATTTTTGAACAAATTAATTTTAAATTAATTTTAAATAACAAATTAAAATCTTTTTTATATGACAGTTAAAATTTTAGCCGGTGCTTTTGTGGCGGCAATTACGATGACAAGTTGCGTCAGCAAAAAACAGTATGATGCGATGAAACTCAACTACGACCAATGTATCACAAACATCGGTGAAAGACAGCGGGAAATTCAGGATTTAAAATCTCAAAATTCCGAATTATCAGGGCAAGTCCGAGGATTGACAAGCGAAAATAATTTATTGAAAAGCCAACACGATGCGCTAAAATCTTCTTTGGATGCGTGCCTTGCGAACACCGGAGCTTCTTCCGTGAATATTGATAAATTAATCGGCGAAATCAATGCGTCTAATGATTACATCAAACGGCTTATCTCCACCAATTCCAGAAACGACAGTTTGAATATGGCGCTTTCCAACAAATTGAAAAGATCTTTGGACAACATCGCCGATGAAGATGTGGACGTGAAAGTTTTGAAAGGTGTGGTGATGATTTCACTTTCCGACAAAATGCTTTATCAAGTCGGAAAATATGAAGTTTTGCCGGCAGCACAGGAAGTTCTCGGAAAAGTAGCAAAAGTGATCAACGATTATGATACTTACAGCGTTTTAATCGAAGGAAATACCGACAACACGCCGCTGAACAGCACCAATGTTCCGAGAGACAATTGGGATTTATCGGCTTTGAGAGCCACAGCTGTTGCCAAAATTCTGCAATCACAATTCGGTGTGAATCCGAACAGAATCACCGCCGGCGGACGTTCCGAATACAATCCGAAAACCACAAACGCATCGGTTTCCGGACGGTCTGAAAACCGAAGAACGGAAATTATCATTATGCCGAAATTGGATGAATTTATGAAGTTGATGGATATTGCTCCGGTAAAAAAATGATTAGACTTTGAGAACAAAGAATAAAAGGCTGTCTATAAAAGGGCAGCCTTTTTTATAATTAATTTTACTATTGTTAAGTTTAGAGTGAATAATTGATAATTAATTCTGAATTTTAATAAATTTTTCTGCGCTTCGTCATTCTCAAATCTCCCTCTCCAAATTCCCGCATTACTTTTGTTTATGATTTCTTGGGTATGTAACATCGGTTTTTTTTTAAACAAACAATTCAGTTATGACATTATCAAACTTTATGGATTTCATTCACAGACTTTTTGTCTGTGCTCAGTGTGATAAGTAGTAAAAATCACAAAAAACAAAAAACCAATTGCCATCAGTCATAGTATTTTTCCAGAATATTTTTAAGATAAATTTCTTTGTTGGTTAAATTATTTTTTCGGAAATAGTTTTCCACGTCGGGAATATTGATTTCATATCCGGAACCGGCTTTGACGAGGTTGAGATTTAGTTTTAAATTAAAAAAACTTTCCAGAATTTCCAAAATTTCCAAAATAGAATAGTTCTGCAAATAAGCGATATTAATGATTTTATTAAAATTTTTCCCTTCCAAAAGTTGAAGCGTGAGATTCTTAATATCATCAGCATTTATCAAGTTTCGCGTGGCTTTTGTGTGAACGGTAATCGCATCATTATTTTTCACGGAACGCACCAAATAATTCATCAAAAGATTTGGATTTCCGCCGTTTCCGACCGCGTTGCTTACCCTTAAAATTAAAAAAATTTCGGTTTCGGTTTTGACGATTTCCTCCATTTTCAGTTTGTGCAAAACGTAGGGACTGTTGTTTTTAGAGGAATCGTAAATGCTGCATGTGGAAAAATAAACGAATATTTTTTCGGGATTTTCCGAGATGGTTTTTCGTAGCAAATTTTCCTCTCGCAAAAACTCTTTCACGTTGGTTTCCAAAGAATTAGAAACTCCGGAAGCGAAAAAAACGATATTTTCCATGTCGGAATTTTTAAACAAATTAGCGATAAGTCCGTTGCCGATAATCATTTTTTTAAATTTTTACATTATAAAATTTTGCAACGCTCGGATGTCCGACGTGCAACATCACTTCGTTTCCGATGCCTTCATCTCCGGCGCAAACGCAAAATTCCGCCGGAAGAAGATACGGCGAAAATCCGGTTTCCCGCGCAGCATTCCACATAATTCCGGAATTCCGAAACGGATTTTGAATCACTTGTTTGCAACAATTTTCATAAAATTTTGTTCCTTGCTCGTGATTTTTCCAAAGCGTCATCGGACTTTGATTGTAAGAATGTCCGAAACCGCCGCTGAGATCCGTGATTTCTTTAGCATCCAAAGAAATTTGCATATCTCGTTTTAAAAGGTTTCGCGGATTGTATGCGGCGCAAAATCCAAAAATTTCGGTGAGGTAAACCAATCTGTAAATTTCTTCGGAAACCACGAACATATCAGTGTCTATCACACATTTGAAATCTGCATCGGATTCCAATAAAGATTTGTATTTGAAATAGCCGGTTTTTCTGTAAAGATGTCTCGGATGTCCATCATCTTTTACCGGAGAAACCACGATTTTTTTCAAATTTACGCCCTGAATTTCCAAATCAAAATCGGAATAAACGGTATATTTTGCATTCGGAAAATATTTTCTTAAAGTGGAAAGCGAAGGCTCCAAACGATTTACATTAAACTGATTTCCACCGGCATTCACGCGGTTTTCACCAAATTCGGCGAAACAAAATTCTATCGAAACGGAATTGATATAATCCGCAAGTTCCTGATTTTGAATTTCATAAGGTTTAAGATTGCGGATATTTTTTTCAAGTTGAGAAACGGATTTTTTCGGGGAAACGGTTTTCTTTTTTCCCGAAAGTACAGCCATTGCTTCTTTGATTCTCCAAATTAACGTTCCGAACATATTTTTAAAATTTCAATTTTCTGATTTTATTTTTTTAGCCGCTATAAATCTCGTAAAAGTGAGTTGAGATGTATTCATATTTTTGTTTGAGATAATCTTCGTTTTTTTTATCCTAATTTTGCAAAACAAATTGTAAAATCGTGAAGTTTTTCTCTATAGTTTTAATTTGTGATGACAAACATTTTAAGTACACAAATGTAACGATTACATCCGTGATAAAAAATTCCAACCCCAAATTTCATTATGAATTTAATATTCTCAGCGAATACATCAGCCCGAAAAATCAAGCGAAAGCCCAAAAACAATTAGCAAAATACAGAAATGTTTCCATAAAATTTATCGAACTTAAAAACATTGACAAAAGCAAATTTTTCCTGAATTTTTATTTTCCCGTGAGCACCTATTATCGGTTTTATATTCCCGAAGTTTTCAAGGATTACGACCGCATTCTTTATCTCGACGGCGATTTAATCGTGGATTATGATATTTCAGAACTTGCGGAAATGGATTTTGAAGATAAATTGGCAATCTGCTGCCCGAGCCCGTATATTCACAACATTATAAAAAACGGCGGAACCGAAAAATTTCCGATTTCGTATTTTAAGGAAACTTTGGGAATAGAAAATCCGGCAGAATATTTCAATACCGGAGTTATGGCTTATAATCTGAAAAAAATTAACGAAAAAAATCTTTTCTCGAAATTTTTTGAAGCGTTGGAACACATCAAAGAACCGAAACTATTAGACCAAGATATTCTAAATTCCGTATTCTCACAAAACGGCGGCGTGAAACTGATTTCACAGAAATACAACAACACCAGAGGTTTTAAAATCACCCACAACCGATTGATTATAAACCGAATAAAAAGATTTTTCAGAATTATGGATAAAGATAAATTATTTTATATTTATCATTACGTCGGCAAAAACAAACCTTGGAACACCAAAAGACCGGACGATATTTTATTTTATTTTTACGCTAAAAAATCCCCGTTTTATAAGGAAATTCTAAAAGAAAATCAACAGAAGACCAAGAAAAAAACTTAATTTTGAATCGCCCGTAAACATGTTCTACAAAAAATTGCATTAGACGGTTGAATCTGCCTACACCAGAAGTATCTTGCATTAATTTTCGTATCTAATTTTTTTATTATATTGCGAGCAAAACGTTAGATGAACACCAACATTCAACAAGAAAAAATGATAATCAAAGTCATGGAAGCATTAGACAGCATTCGTCCTTTTCTGAATGCAGACGGTGGAGACGTGGAATTGATAGACGTGAAAAACAACAAAGTTTTTGTAAAACTCTTGGGAAACTGTTCCGGATGTCCCATCAGTCCGTCCACCATGAAACTCGGCATCGAAAATACCATAAAACAATATGTTCCTGAAATTCAGGAAGTTTTGAGCGTGGAAGAAGAATGATTTAGAGTCTGTTTAAATTTGAATATCCCGTATGACAAAACTGTAATTCACAAAACAGGAAAAACTCTAAAAAGGATGACGAGATTCTAATATTGAAAAACCACTTTCTGAGGAGGAGGGGTAACCTCAACCTGCTTTTATTTAATTTTCTTCCATCGGCTTTAGCCAAAAATTAAAAAAATAATAGTCAAAATTGAAAGGCAAAAAATTGACAGCCGCCTATTCAAACCGTATAAAATTTTCGTAAATCCATTTTCATTTTTACACTGATACATCAGTAAATTGTCTCATCAAATCTACAAATTCATCGAACAAATAGTTTGTGTCTTCCGGACCGGGGCTGGCTTCGGGGTGAAATTGCACGGAAAAACAGGGGTGAATTTTGTGTTTCACGCCTTCGTTGGTGCGGTCGTTCAGTGCGACGTGAGTTTCGATTAAATCTGTATTTTTCAAACTTTCTTTGTCGATGGCGTAACCGTGATTTTGAGAAGTGATGGACACTTTATTGGTTTTCAAATCCAAAACCGGATGATTTCCGCCGCGATGTCCGAATTTCAGTTTGTAATTTTTTGCGCCGCAAGCCAAACAAAGCAGTTGATGTCCCAAACAAATCCCAAAAATCGGGGCTTTTCCCAAAAGTTTTTTCACGGTTTCCTGAACGTGCGGAATGTCCTGCGGATTTCCGGGTCCGTTGGAAAGCAAGATTCCATCGGGGTTCATTAATAAAATTTCTTCGGCGGAAGTGTTGTGAGAAACCACGATAATGTCACAATTTCTCTGCGAAAGTTCGCGAATGATGCCGAGTTTTGTACCGAAATCCATCAACACGACTTTGAAACCGCGTCCCGGATTGGCGTAAGATGTTCTTGTGGAAACCGTCTCCACTTGATTTGTCGGAGGTTTTGTGGATTTCAGTTCTGCAATCACAGTGTTTTCGTCTGCACCGACGTTCACGATTTTTCCTTTCACAATGCCTTTATCTCGCAAAAGTCGGGTGAGTTTTCTGGTATCAATTCCTGAAATTCCGGAGAGGTTTTTCTTTTTAAAAAATTCGGATAGCGTCATTTGCGAGCGGAAATTGGAAGGCATATCGCAGATTTCTTTCACGATTAAACCTTTAATTGCCGGTTCTATGCTTTCGTAATCGTCTCTGTTAATTCCATAATTTCCGATGAGCGGATACGTCAAACAGACGATTTGTCCGCAACAAGACGGGTCTGAAATCAGTTCCTGATAGCCCGTCATTCCCGTGCTGAACACGATTTCTCCAAGCGTTTCCGCATCTGCTCCGAAACCTTCGCCGTAGAAGATTTCACCGGTTTCCAATATGAGTTTTTTGTTCATTTTTGTTGGTGGTTGTTGATTGTCAGGCTGAACGAAGTTCAAGTCTTTTAATTATTAAAACTATATCAGCAAATAAAATACATTCTGATTAGAATTTGATTTCCTTTTTTCCATCGAATCCAGCCTTTTTCATTGGTATTTTCAATTTGGATTTTTATCCATTCTCCTTGCATTAGTTTTTTTCCCGCCTGCCAAATTTTATATTTTGCTTCTTTATTATTTTTAATTATTTCTGAATTATCGCTTGGAGATTTTCGTAGCGGATTTTTTGAACGGTCAAAGTCAAGACCTATTGTAGTCCATTCATCGACAAATGTTTCCATAGATTGAAATTGGAAAAATTTATCCTCCTTTTTAATCTCCGCCGTTTCTCCGGTTTGCTTGCTGATAATGACCTTATATGAATCTTTGCCAATACTTATACAATCAAAAATAAGCCTGAAATAATCCGGATTTGTTATGAAAAGTCGCGGTGAAAGCGGATTAGTGGCATTATATCTGTCAAAAGTTTTGCCTTTGAAAATGGTAATCACATCGCTGTCTTTTTGTTCAACGGTAATCATTATTTTACCTGCTTCATCATAAATCCGAAGTTTTTCATCATAAGTATTAATTGAATCCGAAAGCGTAACAATGCCTATTCCAATTATGGAATCTTCCGCTACAAAAGGATATTCCGGAGCAGAATTTAAATAATCAAGATTAGTCAGGCTGATTTCATCATTATTTTTGGCGGTGTCAATTTCCGAAGATACATAAATTGTGTCAATTTTATTGTCCAAACTTCCATCAACCCGATGATTTCCGCAAGAAGATATGATGATTGGAATCGTCAATATTATTATGTGTCTCATCATTTTCAAATTACCTCACTCCTTCATTCAGCACGTTCTTTTTTTACCCTAAAATACTTCTGCCAATCACCAATCTTTGAATTTCGGAAGTGCCTTCGCCGATGGTGCAAAGTTTGGAATCTCGATAAAATTTTTCTACCGGAAAATCTTTTGTGTAGCCGTATCCGCCGAAAATCTGAACGGCATTGTTGGAAATTCGCACGCAGGCTTCGGAAGCGAAAAGTTTTGCCATTGCTCCTTCGCGCGTCATTTTTTGTTTGGCATTTTTCAAAGTGGCGGCTCTTTTTATCAAGAGTTCGGCAGCGTCAATTTCCGTTGCCATATCTGCGAGCATAAAATTAATCGCCTGAAAATTGGCAATCGCTTTTCCGAATTGATGGCGTTCCTGAGCATATTTCAAAGCGGCTTTGTAAGCACCTCTCGCGATTCCCAAACTGAGTGCCGCAATGGAAATTCTGCCGCCGTCCAAAACTTTCATCGCTTGTTTGAAACCGTCTCCGATTTCTCCCAATCTGTGTGAATCGGGAACGCGAACATTATCTAAAATCAATTCCGCCGTCTCCGAAGCACGCATTCCGAGTTTGTTTTCTTTTTTTCCGGAACCGAATCCGGGCATTCCTTTTTCCAACACAAAAGCGGTGGAATTATTTTTCGCGCCTTTTTCTCCGGTGCGCGTCATCACGACTGCGATGTCTCCGGAAATGGCGTGTGTGATGAAATTTTTTGCGCCGTTTATTATCCAATCGTCGCCGGATTTCACAGCAGTTGTGGACATTCCGCCGGAATCCGAACCGGTGTTGTGTTCCGTCAATCCCCAAGCACCGATCGCTTTTCCCGAAGCCAATTTCGGAAGCCAATGATTTCTTTGTTCCGGATTTCCAAATTCATATATATGATTGGTACAAAGCGAGTTATGAGCGGCAACCGACAAACCTATGGAAGGATCTACTTGCGAAATTTCGTCTAAAATCGCAACGTATTCGTGATAGCCAAGTCCGGAACCGCCGTATTCTTCGGGAATCACAATTCCCATAAATCCCATTTCTCCCAATCGGTGAAACAATTCCACAGGAAAAATTTGATTTTCGTCCCATTCCATAATGTGCGGTCGGATATTTTTTTCTGCAAAATCTTTCGCAGTTTCGGCAATCATTTGAAGGTTTTGTTCAGTTTCTATAATCATTTATTTTACTTTGGCTCAAAGATAGGCAAATTATGGGATTTAATGATTATGGTTGAAATTTTCAGAGGTTTAGAACTCTGAGATTTGCAATGAATATCTGAATGAAACAAGTATCGTGGTAAGTTAAAATGATCCGTGAAACTCGTAATTACCTCGGATTTCCCTGAAAATCAGTTTTGTAATATTCTGATTTTTCCTGTGCGTTGCTTTTCAATTTTCCTTTTACGGTAACGTAGAAGCCGACAATATTAATTGTTACGTTTGAAATATATTGATATTCGTATTTGGCATCGTCTTTATATTTCTTCATCGCATCAGCCATCACTTTATTGAAATTGTCCAAAGTTACCTGCCCAAAATCAAATAGTTCATCTTCGAGTTTAAAATCTTCCGCACCACCTCCAATCACTTGAATCTCTTTTTTTTCCGCAACTTGCCAGCCACTGGTGTGTCCGAAATAATTAATTTCTTCTACTCTTCTTTTATCCACATTATCTTGATAAACAATGCTGATATGCAAATAGTCTTTTTCGCCTTCTTTTTTTATCATTCCTTCTTTTGACGGACGGTTAATCCAAAATTTAACTTCATCCATTACTTTTGCGTTGTCTCCGGATTTTTCCACAATCGCGTCATACCATTTTTTCACTTCTTCCGGTTTAGACAAGAACTGATAATCAATTTCATCGCCCATTTCAGCAACTCCACTCATCGCGTCTTTTACTTTATCACACGATACAAATGCAAGTACCGCTACAACTAAAACAAATAGTTTTTTCATTATTTTATGATTTTTTAATTATTTCACAAATTTAATAAAAGTTTCAAGCTTAAACGCAATTTTCAGAAATATCTGAAATATTTTAATTTTCGATATTGATTTTATTTCTTCGCAATCGCTCTGGAAATCACGATTTTTTGGATTTCGGAAGTGCCTTCGTAAATTTGGGTGATTTTCGCATCGCGCATCATTCTTTCCACGTGATATTCTTTCACATAGCCGTAACCGCCGTGAATCTGAACCGCCTCAACCGTAGTTTCCATCGCCACTTGCGAAGCGTAAAGTTTTGCCATTGCTCCGCTTTCGGAAATATCTTTTCCTTCGTCTTTTTCTGCGGCGGCTTTCCAAACCAACATTCTCGCAGCCGCGATGTTCACATGCATATCTGCCAATTTGAAAGCGATTGCCTGATGATTGATGATTTCCGTTCCGAACGCTTTTCTGGTTTTGGCGTAGTTTAAAGCCAATTCGTACGCACCGGCTGCAATTCCCAATGCTTGCGAAGCAATCCCGATTCTTCCGCCGTTCAAAACTGCCATCGCAAAATTGAACCCGAAACCATCTTCGCCGATTCTGTTTTCTTTCGGAACTTTTACGTTGTTAAAAATCAATGAATGCGTGTCGCTTCCGCGAATGCCAAGTTTATCTTCCTTTGGTCCGATTTCAAAACCTTCCCAATTTCTGTCCACGATAAACGCATTGATTCCTTTATGTTTTTTTTCAGGATGTGTTTGCGCCATCACCACATAATATTGTGCGGTTCCGCCGTTGGTAATCCAATTTTTAATGCCGTTCAAAAGATAATAATCTCCTTTGTCTTCGGCGGTGGTTTTTTGGGAAGTGGCATCTGAACCTGCTTCCGGTTCGGAAAGTGCGAATGCGCCCAAAACTTGTCCGTTCGCAAGCGGAACTAAATATTTCATTTTTTGTTCTTCGCTGGCATATTTTTCGATTCCGGCGCAAACCAGCGAATTGTTCACCGACATAATCACGGCTGCGGAAGCGTCTATTTTCGCGATTTCTTCCAAAGCCAAAGCGTAGGAAACAGCGTCTAAACCTGCGCCGCCGTATTTCGGATCTACCATCATTCCGAGAAATCCCAATTCCGCCATTTTTTTCACTTGTTCGGCAGGAAATTTTTGATCGCGGTCTCTTTCGATGACACCCTGCAAAAGTTCGGTTTGTGCAAAATCTTTTGCGGCTTGCCGAATCATCTCTTGTTCTTCAGATAAATTGAAATTCATAATTCTTGCTTATAAGATTGGTGTCCGTAAAATTACAAATTTTAAAAAATTCTAAAAAATATTTTTTTATTTAATACAAATTTCGAGATGCGAGATGCGTGCTTCGAGACTTCAACTTCGCTTAGCTTGACAAAATATAAAGAACATTTGAACAGATGGAAAGTCTACGAACGAAGTCCGCGAAAGGTTACGGACAAAACTCACCTCTTATTGTGGATAAGAATTTAATAAAAAATTAACATTCTCGAACCTCAAATTTGAGAATTATCATTAACTTTGCCCCATAATTTTAAAATTTAAAAAAAATGAAAAAAATCTTTACAGTTTTAAGCGCGGTTGCGTTAGGAATTATGGCTAATGCACAGAATTTAGTACAGAATCCGGGATTTGAGAACGGATTTACTGATCCTTGGTTTAAAGGATGGAACGCTACATACACAGACCCGACTCTTGTTACAACCGGTGCGCACGCAGGAACAAATTGTGTGGCGTATATCGGTGCAACTGCTACAACGGGATTTTATCAAAATGTATCGGTAGTGCCCGGACACAGCATTACCATTTCTATGTGGTATAAAGCATCCGGAGATGGAACCGATGCAAGAATTTGGTCAAGTTATTTATCCGATCCGAGTAGTACTACTCCTATTTACCAAGAACCGGAAGCAACTGATGATCCGTTAAGAGGACCATTTAATCAATATTTTGATCCTGCTGCTGATTGGACTGAACATACTGTAACTGTAACAGTTCCTGCCGGAGCAAATATTCTTCAACTTCACGTAAGAGCCTACAACAACGGAACTGCTTATTTTGATGATTTTTCCGTTATTGATAACGACGCTACTGCCGGAACTACTGAGGTTGGTTTATCAAAACACGCTTTAATAAAAAATACTTTGGTGAACAACCAAATCACTTTTGCGGCAGATGCGAATATTCAAATTATCAATACTGTGGGGCAAGTGGTGAAATCTGCTAAAGTAACCAACGGAACTTCAATGGATGTTTCTTCTTTGGCTAAAGGTGTTTACATCGTTACAGGTGTTGCAAACGGAGAAAAATCTTCACAGAAATTTATCAAACAATAACGTTTTAAAGTAAAAATTAAAAAAAAGTCCGTTTCTTTTGAGACGGATTTTTTTTGCTATACATGATTTGTAGGAATAGAAATGTTTTATCGGGGTTGCCATATTTACAGAGTCATACAATTTTTCATAACAAAAAACTACGCTGTTCACAGGGTTTGAAGTTTTTAGAACCATTCACGGAAGGTAGATTTTTTCATAATTTTTTTTCTAGTTTTTTTTAAATAGATTTTAAGTCAAAGTACATCGTACGAGTGTTGTCGTTTACGTCTTTGGTTGTTAAGTATCTAAAATCATTTTTTTCATAAAATGCGAAAGCGGTACGATATGCATCTACCGTTACAAAACGACAGCCTGCGTGATGAGGTCTGTTAAGATACATTTCTCGAACACTTAACAGCATTTGGGTTCCCAAGCCGAAACCCGAAAATTTTTGATTTACTGCCAATCGCCCAATTTTTACGGCGGGATATGTTTTTCTTCTTTTACTGTTTGGGATTTTACGCCCAACTTTGTTCCAAAGTGATTTTTCTTCTTCGGTTAAAATAGTGGTTCGCGTCAAACCATCGTTAGACAAACAGAAATAAGCTGCAATTTCATTTTCAACCAGAATCAAATAGGTAACGGCGAGCATTGATTTTAAATAATTTTTTGCGTCATTATGTAAAAAATCATTCAAATCAGTATCTCCACAATCAAAAGAAGAAATTGGCGTATCTTGTTCTAAACGGACAATTTTAATTTTATCCAAAATAGAATTCATAGAGGAAATTGTGCCGCTTTTTTAAACCATTCGAATGCCTTGCGTTGTTGTTCTCTTTTTTCCGGAGAAATTTTTGGCGGGTTTTCCATTGCTTTTGCAAATCGGCGGGAATCAGCACCGGTCAGAATAGGATTGGATTTTATAGGGGTTGCCATATATTTTTATTTTTTGCAAAGTTATACAATTTTTCATAACAAAAAACCACGCTGTTCACAGGGTTCAAATTTAAACCTCAACATTTTTTATTATTTTGTGTCTAAAAAAAATCGTATTTTTGAAAATAATTAAAAATCAAAAAAAAATATGAATACACCGGCAGAACTGAAATACACCAAAGAGCACGAATGGGTGCGCATCTCAGGAAATACCGCAATCGTAGGAATCACGGATTTTGCGCAAAGCGAATTGGGAGATATCGTTTTTGTGGATGTGGATACTTTGGATGAAACATTAGAAGCAGGCGAAGTTTTCGGCAGCGTGGAAGCGGTGAAAACCGTATCCGATTTGTATTTGCCGGTTTCCGGAACCATCACCGAATTTAATCCCGATTTGGAAAACGAACCGGAACTTTTAAATTCAGATCCGTACGGAAAAGGCTGGATCATCAAAGTAGAAATGGCGGAAAACTTTGATATTTCCGGTTTGCTTTCTGCGGAACAATATCAAGCGTCCATTGGATAAAACCTCAAAAATATTTAAAAAGATTTTGCCCATTTATTGGGCATTTCTCACTTATATCCTCCTGAAACCCCAAACCGAAATCGGTGAACATTGGTTTACGTTTAAAGGTGTGGACAAAATAGTGCATTTCGGAACATTCGCCGTATTGGGATTTCTGTTGATGCTCGCTTTTCCAAAAATCAGATTTTACTATTATTTCTCGATTATTTTGATATACGCCGTTCTCACCGAAATCTTGCAACAACAAATGAACGCCGGAAGAACATTTGAATTTTTGGATATTTTGATGGATATTTCCGGCGGTTTGATAGGATTTTACTTTTATAAAAGATTGAAATACAGGTTTTTAAATTAAAAAAAACTTTGTCAAAGATTTTTAACTTTGACAAAGTGGAATTACAAATTTTATGTCTCGCATCTCATTTCTCATATCTCTGCTAATTTTTTTCGCAATCTGCGCAGCATATATTTTGATGATGCTGTCTAAAACCGAAAATTATTACACTTACATTATTGATGATGCCTACATTCATTTGGCAATCGCTAAAAACTTCGCGCTTCACGACGTTTGGGGAATGACACCATATAAATTTTCGTCCTCATCATCATCCCCGATTTTCACATTTATTTTAAGCGTTTTTATTTCAGTTTTTGGAAACAATGAACTTTATCCGCTGTTTTTCAATATATTATGTGGTTTTTTAATCATCGTTTTTTTGAATAAATATTATGCCCGATTTTTCAGCCGCCGGAAAAGCATCATTTTTGCCAATCTGTTCACACTGTTTTTTGCAGTCCTTCATTTGCAAATATTGCTGGGAATGGAGCACGTTTTGCAAGTTTTCATCATTGTGGTGAATATTTTTTATTTTTATCAATGGAGCCAATCCGAATTTAAAAATAAAATCTCGGCATTTTGGTTTTATTTTACCATCGCATTTCTCGGATTAATCAGGTTTGAAAGCATGTTTTATTTCGTGTCTTTTGCCTTCGTTTTTTTGTTAATTAAAAAGATAAAACCCGCAATTTTCATTTTACTTTTTGGCTTTGTTCCGATTTTAATTTTCGGATATTTCAATTACGGACAAACCGGCTATTTTTTTCCGAATTCCGTAATTGTGAAAGGTACGCAGTTCAGTTTTTCGGGAGATTATTTTCGGCAATTATACCGGATTTTATTTCAAAATATGTTTCTGAATATCACCTTTTATAAAGTCGGTATATTTCCTTTATTAATGGCGATTATTTTAATTCACAGAGATTATAAAAATAAAAAAAAAATCAAGGAAATTGTATCGGAGAATTTTTTAATCCTCGTTTTAGGTCTCACATTAATATTGCAATCTATGTTCGGTGGTTTTAAAGGAACTTTCCGTTATGAAGCCTATATTTTAACCGGTTTTTCGATGGCAATCATTCCGAAATTGAAATCGTTTTTTGCCTCATTTTCATTAATGCCAAAAAAAGAAAAAATGGTGGGTTTTATTATTGTATTTACATTTTTATTAATGATTTACAAATTCGGATTTGCACATTTGATGATTACAAAAAGCAGTGCCAATATTTACGAACAGCAGATACAATCGGCAAAATTTCTAAAAAAATATTACAATACTTCCAAAGTTGTGGCGAATGACATCGGTGCAATATGCTATTTTTCGGATATTCATCTTATGGATATCGCGGGTCTGGGCTCTGTAGAAATGATTCCGTTTAATCTTAATAAAAAAAAATTCGATGATGATTTTGAAAATTATCTCACGCAATATTGCGCAAAAAACAAATACGAACTTGCCGTGGTTTACGAAGAATGGCTCGGCGGACATGTTCCGAAAAATTGGAAAAAAGTAGCAATATTAAAAATTAATAACAAGATGAATGTAGCGATTGACCACGTTACTATTTATTCCATAGACCCTAAAATTCATGGAGAATTGAAACAAAACGTAAAAAAATTTGATTGGAATAAAAATGTTGAAGTTAGGATTTTTGAATAATGTTTTTTGAATGTCCGCTATCTGTAATAATTGATGTTTTTATAATTTTTAGTATATTTCCCGCCTTTTTTATAATTGATTTTCAATACTTTACATCAATTCAAAAACGTTTTTTCCAAACTTACGGCTTTCGGGAAAAGAATATTATTTTCGAGGTGAATGTGTTTGTGCAAATCGTTTTCAAATTCTTGAAGCATTGCAAAAGTAACTCTGTACGTAGTGCAGGAAACATCAGTCGGCGGCGTGTAGTCCGAAGTGAGTTCGGAAATTTTAAGAAATCTGTCGCCTTCCACAGAATGTTCGTGCATCATCATATTTATCGGATTTTCCACTGTTCCAAAAGCCGGTTGCGAAACGGTTTCTCCGGAAATTTTGGCTTTCATCATATTTCGGATGAACGGAAAAAGTATGAGTTCTTCTTTTTTCAAATGCGCCGATAAATCTTTTGCAGATTCATTAAAAGCGTCTCGGATTTCAAAAAGTTCGGGATGTTCTCCGCCGTGAACTTTGCAAAGTTTGTCTAAAAAAGATTGAATCACGGGCATTTTTTCTTCCACATATCGGTGATGTGTTTTTTCGATATAATCTGCCAGCAAATCGGGTGGAAAACCGTTGAAATCTATTGTATTTTCAGTCTTTGCCGGAAGCGATTCGATTTCCCGATACACTGTTTCCGGATCAATTTTTTTGATTTTGCAAGCATCTTCTATCGTTCTTGCGCCTTTGCAGCAAAAATCGAGTTTGTGCTGTTTAAAAACTGCGGCTGTTCTGAAATCGTCAGCCACGATGTTTCCTATAAAATCTGTTTTGATATTCATGATTTTTTGTATTTATGTATTAATGTAAAATGTATTGATGTATTAATGATTAAGAGATTAAAAAATTCGATTTAGTAAAATCATACTTTTCAAATTTAAAGCCTGTAATTTTTGATTCATAAAATATACAAAGAAAAAAACGTTCTTTATCCGCTTTCTTTTTTAAAATAGTATGTTCGTTCTCTATACCAACTGTGTTGATTTCCATAAGGATAAGACCAAATCATACGAATCAGTAAATCTTTCGAATTGAGTATAATCGCAGTCCATTCTATATTAAATTTCGCAGTTCTTTCAAAAATTGACGGTAGATAACAGAGCGGAAAATCAGGATTGGTAATATCAAATTCGCTGAATATCTCACTCGTTGTTAAAGTTAGAGTTTGATTTGTAATGTAAGAATTATGTATAGAATATCCATAATTAAATTGCACCTCGTCCGCCGAATATGCAGAAAAAACCAAATTCCATTTATCGTTTAAATCGGGTTTTTGCCTCACACAATCTTGTTCATTATTGGATGTTGCAGATAATATTGATATTATTTCAGCATTAAACCAAAGCAACGAATCTTTATCTTCTATTTTCGTAAGATATTTATCGTAATTGCTTGTCATGAAAGGATTTTGAGCCATTCCGTGTGATTTTAAAATAATAATAAAAACACACAATATGCAACATATTTTTTTCATAGGTTTGATAAATACTGTTGTTTGTACTTTTTACAATTTATAAAACCCGAATCTCGTATCTCGAAACCCGAATCTCGTATCTCGTATCTCGAACCTCGATTATTTCTTCAGCGAAAGAATATATTTCACCATCAGTTTGGCGTTGTCTTCGCTCAATCCGGCATGTGGAGCCATTGGAATTTCGCCCCAAACACCTTGTCCGCCGTCAATAATTTTTTTTGCCAATAAATCCAAATCCGCTTCGGAATATTTTGCGGCAACTTCTCGATAAGCCGGACCTACCAATTTTGTGTCTTCCGTATGGCAAGTGAGGCAATCCATACCTTTAATTAAATTTAAACCTTGCTCTTCCGGCGAAAGTTCGGCAGTTGCGACTGTAGAAGAATCCGCGGGGTTCGGTTCCGGAAGCATAACGTTGGAATCCGGTGCGGGTTGCGTATTTTCCTTATTTCCCGAACACGATGCGAATAAAATCGCTGCCATTGAAGTGGTAAAAAACAGTTTTCTCATTTTTATTGATTTTTTTAAACTTTAAACTTTAAACCTTGAACTTTAAACTTTGAGTTAATTGTTACATTGTTACACTGTTACACTGTTACACTGTTAAATTGTTACATTAATTCTTAAACTCTCCCATCGCGATAAATTTTTCCTGCCTTTGAGATTCCAATTCTTTTCCCGAAAATTTGCTGAACGCGATGATATTTTGCAAGATTGAATTTTTTACGTTTTGGTAAGCCGTTTCCGGTTCGTAATGCGCTCCGCCAAGCGGTTCTTCGATGATTCCGTCTATCAATTTGTTGGCGAGCATATCTTTTGGCGTGAGTTTCAAAGCGTTTGCAGCGTCTTCTTTATAATCCCAATTTCTCCACAAAATGGAGGAACAACTTTCCGGAGCAATCACCGAATACCAAGTGTATTCCAGCATATAAACCTTGTTTCCGACACCGATTCCCAAAGCACCGCCACTGGCTCCTTCGCCGACAATATAAGTGAAAATCGGAACTTTCAACTGAACCATTTCGTAAATATTTCTGGCGATGGCTTCGCCTTGTCCGCGTTCTTCGGCTTCCAATCCGGGATAAGCACCGGGTGTATCAATCAACGTAACTATCGGAATATTAAACTTTTCCGCCAATTTCATCAATCGCAACGCTTTTCTGTAGCCTTCGGGATTGCTCATTCCGAATCTTCGTTTTTGGCGTTCTTTCGTGGTTCTTCCTTTTTGAGTTCCGATGATCATCACACGGTTTCCGTCAATCGTAGCCAAACCGCCGACCATTGCCGGATCGTCGGCAAAATTTCTGTCGCCGTGAAGTTCCAAAAAAGAATTTTTATCGGTGATTCCTTTAATAAAATCCAATGTGTACGGGCGATCGGGATGTCTTGACATTTGAACGATTTCCCAAGGCGAAAGATTTCCGTATATCTCTTTTTTCTTTTTTATGATTTTATCTTCTATTTGACCGCAAGCAAGTTTCACGTCCACGCCGCTTTCTTCACCTACAATTGTGCAGGTTTGGTACTGCTCCATCAAATCTTTTATAGGAAGTTCAAAACTTAAATATTCCATTTTTTGATTAAAAAAAATCAGTCCCCAAAGTTATAAAAAATATTGAAATTTTAGTTTAATTGAACCAAACGTATTAAAAAATATTAATCAACCGTTTTTTTAACACTAAAAGGTCGCAATATTTTTATTTATATTGTTCGAAACTTATTGTACGTTTAGAAGAATTTATGAAACCAAAGATATTCAACACTATATTTTTATCATTCCGGAATAATTCATTCGGTAGAAGATTGTAAATATAAAAATAATTCCTATCTTTGCAGTCCGAAAATGAGATGTAAACTATGTTAATAATCCCTGTAAAAGATGGCGAATCTATCGACAGAGCGCTGAAAAAATACAAAAGAAAATTCGATAAAACGCGCGTAGTAAAAGAATTGAGAGCGAGGCAACAATTTGTAAAACCTTCCGTTCTTTCAAGACAAGGCAAGATTCGAGCAGCCCACAAACAGAGATTTCTAAGTCAGGAAGAGCAAGCATAAATTGCTTTTTTCATAATAATTAATATTTTGAAGTCACTTTCCGAATGCTTATATTTGGAAAGTGATTTTTTTTATGACGGAAAAATTCTTGGAATATTTAGAAATCGAAAAACGCTATTCCGAACATACGATAACGAGTTACCAAAAAGACCTTTCGGATTTTCTGGATTTTGTGATGAAAACCGAAGGACACGATAATCTTGTGGAAATCGACAAAAAAGTGGTGCGGAATTTTATTGTTTCGCTCAGCGAAAGAAAATTTTCCAAACGCAGCATCAATCGCAAACTCTCATCACTTCGAGGTTTTTATTCATTTTTATTAAAATTGGGTGACATCAAAGTTTCGCCGTTGGAAAGCATACATTCCCTAAAATTTTACGCCGAAAAACAAGTTCCTTTTTCAAAAGAAGAAATGGAAGAAATAGATTTTTCGATTGATGAAAATGAACATCTTTTAGAAAAACTCATCATCGAAACTCTTTATCAAACGGGTATTCGGAAAGCCGAACTCTGCAATTTACTCCTAAAAAATGTGGATTTCTCAAATCATCAAATCAAAATAAAAGGCAAGGGAAACAAGGAAAGAATCATCCCTGTTTCCGAAAATCTGATGTCCGGTTTTCAGAAATATCTCGAAATCCGAAAACCCGCTACATCAAGTGACAGCATTTATTTTTTTGTGAATAAAAAAGGAAAAAAACTCTATGAAAAATTGGTGTATTTGGTGGTAAATTCTTATTTCAGTGCAATATCTTCCAAGAAGAAAAAAAGTCCGCACATTTTGAGGCACACTTTTGCAACGCACGTTTTGGAAAATGGCGCCGAGATTTCAAAAGTGAAAAAAATTATGGGACATTCTTCTTTGGCAAGCACGCAAATTTATACAAATGCAAACATTGAACAACTGAAAAAAGTATTGAACGCCGCGCATCCGCGGGCAAAGAAATAGAAAAAATCACCTCATTTCACACGTTTTCGCCGAGCAATGATTTATTAATGCTAATTCGGTAAAGAATTTACCCGAGTTTTGAGATTTTATATCCAAATCAAGAAAAATCAGATAAATGGAAACAAAAACGCAATGATTTAGAAGTTGAGAAGAGACAAAATGGCAACATCATAAATCAAACGGACGGATAGTTTCTTTATGAAACCGATTCAAAATCCGGAAGAATCTTTTCACGCTTAATCCAAAAACTGCATCGCAAACAAATCCGGAAAAACGCCGAGAGCAATCGTGGCAACGATGATTAATATCGCCACAAGATTGTAGGTGAGGCTCGCTTTTTCGGAAGTTTTAAAATCGGATTCTTTATAGAAAAACATCGCGATGATTAATCTTAAATAATAAGCAATGGAAATCGCGGAGCCCAAAACGCCGACAACCACTATTTCCCACGAAACTTTCATCGCTTGTGCAAAGATTCCGAATTTTCCTAAAAATCCTGCGGTTAAAGGAATTCCTGCCATTGAAATCAGAGAAATTGCACCGACCAACGCCAAAATCGGTTCGGTTTTCGCCAAACCTCTGAACGCAGCTACGGAATTTTCTCTTTTTACTTTTTCCACATAAATCAATGTCGTGAAAATACCGATGGTTGCTAATGAATACGCGAAAAGATAAAAGGCGAGATTGCCTGCGGAAGCGTTTGTGATTCCGAAAAAAATCATCGCAATATATCCGGCGTGCGAAACGGAGGAATATGCCAACATTCTTTTCGCATTGCTTTGTGCAAGCCCCATCGCGTTGGCTACCAAAAGTGTGATGACGATTAATGCGCCGATAATATTAATCCAACTCGGCAAAATTCCGATAAATGAAACGGTGAGCAATTTGAACAACGCGGCGAATGCGGAAATTTTTACGACGCTCGCCATAAAAGCCGTGATTAAAGACGGTGCGCCTTGATAAACATCGGGACTCCAAGTGTGAAACGGCGCCAATGAAACTTTAAATGCCAACGCCGCCAACATCAAAATGGCTCCCATAATGAACATCGTATCTTTCGGATTTCCGGTTCCAAATTCGCTGATTTTGTGGAGGTCAAAACTGCCGGTGGTTCCGTAAACCAAAGCCACGCCGAACAATAGAAAACCTGTTGCGAACGCTCCCATCAAAAGATATTTCATAGATGCTTCTACGGAACGCAGGTCGGTTTTGCTGCTTCCGACCATCACATAAAGCGGAATGGAAAGGATTTCGATTCCCAAAAACAGCGTAACGAGATTTTGATATCCGAAAAGTATGATTCCGCCGCAAAGTGCAAACAGCATCAAAGCGTAGAGTTCGGATTGATGGCTTCTGTGGTCGCTGAAAGCGAAACCTCCCAAAAAGAAAATCAACAGCGTAACGATGATGGAAATTCGGGTGAACAACGCGGCATTTGCATCGTATTCGTACATATTTTTATATTGCTCGAAAAACGGACATTCGGGTTGGAAACTGATCCAAAAAGCGACGAGCAATCCTAAAATTCCGATGTATCTTGCGAATTTTCCCTGCCCGAAAACGCCTGAAAATAATGATGAAATTGCGGTGATGAAAATGATGATGAGTGTGGTCATTTCTTATAATTGATATTTGATGATTTTAAAGATTTTAATTATTTACGTTTTCTGCGATTAACGGAATTTGAAAGTTTAATACCGCCCAAATTGCGGCTAAAAAAATGATAAGTATTGGATATATAATCATAATTTATTTGATTAATAAAATGTTTTATACGATTTTCTAAAAAGGCACCGATTTTCAACATCTTTAAATATCATTTCCGTAATCATTTCATCCCTTCAGGATTTTGCTATACTTCCGGAATAGCCTTTATTTATGAAAACTATCTGTTTTTTTTGTTTAAAAAGATTCAACATAGATACAACAAATCAAAAAACTTCCGTATATTCGGGCTAAATCCTTGTTTTGCCCCTCTACAAAAATACAAAATAGTTTGAGATATAATGTAACCGAAAGCAAAATAATTCTTTGCCCACGATTTTGTAGCATTGATTTACAATAATTTTATTGATAAAGACGGTAGAGAAATCAGTCCGGATTCGGTGCGAACAATTTTAACGCCATCCAAATTGGAAAAATGTCCGAAAAGTCATAAACGCATCCATTTGGATAAATTATTGTAAGAAATTACCAATTTATTTTATTTTTTAAATCATTGATTTATAATATTTTAAATAAAAAAGGTCTCAAAAGACCGTTTCAGGACTTTTGGACTTTTTTCTTTTATCCAATTTTGCTCCATAAATTTTAAAAATCAAAAATATTTATGGAAATAGTAATCTTTTCAAAAGAGCAATTTGACTCTTTAATCTCAAAAATCGACGAAATTCTCAACAAAGTTCACTCAAAAAATCTCTCGAAGAACCGCTCAAACGTGGCGAGATGAGGGAAAAATTTCTCAAAATTATTTGCTTTTGTCTGCATTATATTATCAACTATTTTGTATCTCTGTGGCGGTGCAAAACAGGGATTCTCCCTAAATACAGACGTTTTTTAATTTGTTGTACTCTTTTAAACAAAAAAGTCAGCAAACGCCCTATAAAACGGCTCCCCAGAAAATATATAAAAACCTTGAAGGTTTAAGAAAAGCAAAAGTCGTAACAGTCGCAAAAGTCCCTAAAACAGAATAAAAAAATCAGAAAAAAATGATAATTTTAATCTTTATTCTGAATTTAATTTAGAATTATTCAGGATTTGACAAGGTTTTGGCTACAAAATTCTTCTCGCAAAAAGATAGGCATTGTTCCAATATTTTTCGTTGAGCGACGAAATAACAACACCTTTTGATGTGGAAGCGTGGATAAATCTCACTTCGCCGTTGTTTCCGATGTCATGAACAATGCCGACATGTGAAACCGACTTTCCGCCCGAAGTCGCAAAAAACAACAAATCTCCGGGCTTCACATTTTTGATATTGATTTCGTGTCCTTCCTTCGCCTGATCTTGAGATCTTCTCGGCAAAGTCTGTTTATTTTCTGCAAAAACTTTGCAGGTAAATCCTGAACAATCAAAACCGGAAGCGGTATTTCCGGCGTATTTGTATGGTGTTCCGAGATATTTTTCGGCATCTTTTAAAAGTTTGACAACGTTGGACGGCGTTTTTCCGGAATAATCGGAATTTAAAATTTTTAGATTACTCGTTTTTTTTACCGTTTTAATAGATGTATTTCTTTTCGATACATTTCGGCGCGTTCCGCAGGAAAGGACCAGCAAGGAAAGGAGTATAATCAAAATCCGATTTTTCATTTAATCATTTTTTCTGCACAAATATAGAAAATTAGGCTGCAGATTGCAACGAAACTTTAAATTATAAACTTACTTATTCAAAGGATTAATATGAAAAATATACTGATAATGAATATATTATGCCGTGTGATTTCTAATGCTACCTAAAAAACATTTAGATTTTTTAACGCTTTTACTGAAAATAATTCAATCCGAAAGCCAGCAAAATTGCCATCGTCAAAGTCATAATTCCGACTTGTTTCAGGAAAGGATCTAATGCTTTGGGTTCTTTTGTTTTTAAAATTTTTCGCCGAAGGGACATCATCGGAAACAGCAAAATCATTACCATAAAGGGATAATAATTTCCGTTTCGGAAAAAATCGTTCAAACCGAGAAATATTAAAATTAATAACAGCGGAAGTTGTAACAAAACGACTTCATAAATCATCGCATTTCTGAATCCCAAACGCAAAGCCAACGTTTTTTTTCCGCTTTCGCGGTCGCTTTCAATGTCGCGCATATTGTTGAGATTCAATACGGAAACACTCATCAATCCGATGGCGGAAGCCGGCAAAAGAACGTCCCAATCCAAAGATTTTGTGAAGAGAAAATAGCTTCCGCACACGGAAACCAATCCAAAAAAAATGAAAACCATCGCATCACCCAAACCCAAATATCCGTAAGGTTTTTTTCCGATGGTATAGCCGATTGCCGCCAAAATACACGCAATCCCGAGCGAAATAAAAATCCAAAATTCCTTGATAAAATTGGGATAAAATGCGAAATACAGCAAAACGACGGTTGCTACCAAAGATAAAACCGCCAACAAAATTACCGCATTTCGCATTTGTTTTGCGGAGATTTTTCCGGAAGCCACAGCTCTGGTTTCGGCTTCGTTTGCTCTGTTTTTGTCGGTTCCTTTTATGCCGTCTCCGTAATCATTGGCGAGGTTTGATAAAATTTGATAAAGCAACGTTACCAAAATAGCGAGTGCGAAAATTTCCCAATTCCAAAAATTTCCTTCGGAATCCAGCCTCCATTTTGCGATGAAAGATCCGGTGATAATTCCGCTCAAAGAAAGCGGAAGTGTGCGTAAACGTACGGCTTTAATCCAATTCATTTTTTAAGTGATGAAGTTATGAGGTGATGAAGTTATGATTAATTTATAATTGCTTATAATTTCTTGATTTGAATTCTTCTATTTAATCACTCCCAATTCTTTTCCTACTTTTTCAAAAGCGGCAATGGCTTTATCCAAATGCTCTTTCGTGTGCGCTGCGGAAAGTTGAACCCGAATTCTTGCTTTTCCTTTCGGAACTACGGGATAAAAAAATCCGATGACGTAAATGCCTTCATCCATCAGTTTTTCCGCCATTTTTTGCGAAAGCGGAGCATCATACAACATCACGGGAACTATTGCCGCATCGCCGTCGGGAATATTAAAACCTCTGATTTTCATTTCGTTACGAAAATATTCCGCGTTTGCCATCACTTTATCTCGGAGCGAAGTATTTTCGGAAATCATATCAATCACTTTCATTGCGGCACCTACGATTCCGGGAGCCAAAGAATTTGAAAACAGATACGGTCTGGAACGCTGTCTGAGCATATCAATAATTTCTTTTTTTCCCGATGTGAAACCGCCCAAAGCACCGCCCAACGCTTTTCCCAAAGTGGAAGTGATGATGTCTATTTTTCCCATCACATCGTTTGCTTCGTGCGTTCCGCGACCGGTTTTTCCGATAAATCCTGTGGCATGAGAATCGTCAACCATCACGAGTGCGCCGTATTTTTCCGCCAAATCGCAAATGTTTTTTAAATCGGCAACCATTCCGTCCATCGAAAAAACACCGTCGGTTACGATGATTTTGAAACGATGATTTTTTTCGGAAGCCGTTTTCAGTTGGGTTTCCAAATCCGCCATATCGTTGTTTTTGTAGCGATAGCGTTCCGCTTTGCAAAGCCGAACACCGTCAATAATGGAAGCGTGGTTGAGTTCATCGGAAATAATGGCATCTTCTTCAGAAAACAGCGGCTCGAAAACGCCTCCGTTTGCATCAAAACACGCGGCATACAAAATGGTGTCTTCCATTCCCAGAAATTTGGAAATTTTTTCTTCCAATTGTTTATGAATATCTTGAGTTCCGCAAATAAACCGTACGGACGACATTCCGTAGCCGCGAGAATCTATCATTTTTTGGGAGGCTTTCATCACTTCGGGATGGTTGGAAAGTCCCAAATAATTGTTCGCACAAAAGTTCAGAAGCGTTTTTCCGTTGGCTGTAATTTCGGCGGATTGTTGAGACGTGATGATGCGTTCTTTTTTGTAAAGTCCTTCATTATCAATGTTTCGAAGTTCGGTTTGAAGGTGATTTAAAAATTTTTCGGGTAGCATATTTATTTTTTTTGATTTTCTAAAAATAGGGATAAAAATATGGTGTGCCTTGCATTAAAAAAAGACGACGGATTTAAATATATTTTTAGCGAAAGCACATTTTCAATCTGCCGAATAAGTTCCTCAATCCACATCCTTATTCAAAAAACGGTTTTCTCGAAGTTGAACTTGTCCGGTTTCGGTTTCGGAAAGAAAAGAATTGATTTGCTGTTCGGACGCGTTTTGCTTTTCGATGGCGATGTTTTTTCTCTTGAACGCCGGCACGCTTTCAAACTCGCTTTCTTCGTCCACCACGAAATATCTCGAGTTAAATTCTTTCAATTTGTTGCGTCTTTCCGCCACTTTTTCGGAATCGGAATTTTTGTTGATGAACGTAAATTCCGGCGATTGTTCTTCCGCAATTTCGGTGTTTTCCGCAATGGTTTCGTTTTCGGGTTCATCAAAAAGAAATTCTATCGGTCGGGGATCTTCCGGTTTTTCGGAAATTTCGTTTGTATTTGCCTCTACAACAACGTTTTCCGAGATTTCATCGGCAAAAATTTCATCGGCGGGTTCATTAATCGGTTCATTAATGAAAAAATCAATACCTTTTCCACCGGTTGCGGAATGTTCGGGTTCGGTTTTTTCGGTTTCAAAACTAAAAGATTCGGCTTCCACATTGGATTTTTCTTCTTCGTCTTCATAAGAAAACAAATCGAAAGATTGCTCGTCATTTTCTTCAATATCCATTTCTTCCGAATAGAGAATATTCGTTTCATTATTAAAATCACCAATGTTTTGAGTTCCGTTGTTTGTCTTTTTAGAAACGAAAGAAAAAGTATTTTCTCTTGTTTTGGTGCTTTCGGAAGTTTTATTTTCCGCTATGGTTTCATATTCATTATTGTTCTCCCCTTCGGGGGAAAGGGGGCTTTCGGGTTTGAAATGCGTAGGTTTTTCGTCTAACGTATCGTGGAGATTGATTTTTATTTTTTCCGCAGGTCCGGAATGTTTTTGGTTGTCTTTTGAAAAACCTGTGGCAATCACCATTACGCTGACGGCATCGCCCAATTCTTCATCGGCTCCGATTCCCGGAATAATGTCCGCCGTATTTCCCGCTTCTCTTTGGATATGATCGTTGATTAAACCGATTTCATCCATAGTTGCTTCCTTTTCGTCCTTGTTTCCGCTTCGAATCAAAACGAGTACTTTTTTGGCTCCGGTGATTTTATTGTCGTTCAACAGCGGAGAATCCAATGCATTTTTTACGGCTTCTTCCGCTCTGTTTTCGCCGGAAGCCGTTCCTGTGGACATCAGCGCGGTTCCCGAATTTTCCAGAACGGATTTTGCATCGCGGAAATCAACGTTTATGTCAAAATATCCGGTAATGACTTCTGCCATTCCTTTTGCGGCGTTGGTGAGAACTTCGTCGGCTTTTGCAAAACCTTGTTTATAACCGAGATTTCCGAACTGTTGCCGAAGTTTATCATTATTAATTACAATTAAAGAATCCACATTTCCGCGAAGTTTTTCCAAACCGCTTTCAGCTTGGTCTAATCGTCTTTTTCCTTCAAAACTGAAAGGAACAGTTACGATGGCGATGGTGAGAATTCCCATATCTTTTGCGGTTTTTGCGATGACGGGTGCTGCTCCGGTTCCTGTTCCGCCGCCCATTCCTGCGGTGATGAAAACCATTTTGGTGTTTTGTCCCAAAACCGATTTTATTTCTTCAATGCTTTCTATTGCGGCTTTTTCGCCGACTTCCGGGTCTGCGCCTGCGCCGAGACCTTCGGTGATAGTGATTCCGAGTTGGATTTTGTTGGACACGGGATTGTTGTCCAACGCTTGTGCATCGGTATTGCAGATTACGAAATCTACACCGTGGATTCCTTTTTCGTACATATATTTCAAGGCGTTGTTTCCGCCACCGCCGACTCCGATTACTTTGATGATGGACGAGGTTCCTTTTGGCATATCAAAGGAGAATGTGTTTTCCATAGGTTTTGAGTTGAAAGTTGAAAGTTTGAAAGTTCAAAAATACTAAAAGATATCGGGAATTTATTTGAAGATATTGGTGTTTTTTTAAATACATTAGAAACTTCCTCAAAGATATTGGCAGTTTCTTTAAGGACATTAAAAATTTTCTCAAATACATTGAGGGTTTCTTTGGGGATAACGATAGTTTCTTTAAGAGGGAGGGAATTTTATTTAAAGATACCGATGGTTTCTTTAAAGATGTTGGAAGTTTCTTCAGGGATGTTGAGAATTTCTTCATATACATCGCGGATTTCTTGCGTGCGGTTGGTATTTTTTTGGTTAATGGAAACAAAATTAGGGAATAATTTTTTATAAAAGACAAAAAAATTAAAGAAAAAAGAGAAAAGATTTTTTTTGCACGCAGATGATAGATTTTCACAAGATTTTCGCAGATTCTTTTGAAAAGTCTTTCGATAGGCTCTGGATAATATTGCTCAGGGAGACGAATGGGAAGATTAGAGACGATAGATTTTCCGCAGATTACACGGATTTTCATAGATTTGTTTTATTTTTCACTTGTTTTTTCCCGAAAAATTTTTCGCTTTGCACTGGGTGAGATGTGTTTTTTTTTAAGGAAGAACTAATTATCCGAAAGTTCGAAAGGTGCGTTTTGGAAAGATTTTATTAATGTGCCGTTTTCGTAAGCGTTTAAATTTATGGTTCCTTTTGTAACTTTATGTCCGTCTATTACCTCATGTTTTGTAATGGTAAAACTTCCGGAAGTGTCGTAATTTAGCCAATCCGTAGGAAGCACGGTAGAAAATATACTTTTTGGCGGACCGATATACTCGTTAAATTCTATGAACTCATTTTCTCTTGAAAAATCAAATTCATAAGTTCCCAAATCTATTTCGTAAATATTCTTTTTCAAACCGTTTAGCACAAATTGCCGTCCATCCGGTTCGTTGGCTTCGTATTTTACATTAAT
>JAITMJ010000117.1 GCA_031277475.1 Flavobacteriaceae bacterium | reverse complement strand
TTGGGACATTCCGTAATCGTCATCGAACATCAGCCGGACATTATAAAATCTGCAGATTGGGTAATAGACATCGGTCCCGAAGCCGGAAAACACGGCGGCGAAATCGTTTTCGGCGGAACACCGGAAGATTTGGCGGAAAATAAAATCTCGCATACGGCGAGGTTTGTGAGGGAGAAAATTTGAAAGTTGAAAAAAGACGATTTCACAATAATAGAATTTTTATTTTCAGAAAGATCTTGTAATATCTAAATCTTAAAACCCTGTTAAAATCTTATAAAGTTGGTTAAATCGGCGTTTTGTTATAATTCTGTTTGTTATTTTTATCAATAAAAAAATAAACTTATGAAGAAATCGCTCTTACCCATTGCTTTGTTTTTCTTAAATTTTACGAGTGCTCAAGTCCAAAATTCCGGTTTTGAAAACTCTGCAAATAATGACTCCAACGATTGGTATGTAAAAAAAACAGAAAATTATGAAGGAATAATTGATACTGAAACGGGCTATCAAGGAAAACAATCCATGCGATTGACAGGAAAACAGGATGACCTTAAAACTTTTATGCCATTCTCGCAAGGTGTTCCGCTAAATCTGAATAAAATTCAAAAAATAGAAATCAGTGCATACATTAAATCCGAAAATATCCGCGGAGATATCGGCTTATGGACGCAAGTTCGGGATGCAAAAAATGAAAAAATCGGCTTCGGAAATTCCACCTCTCAAAACAGAAAAGTTGCAGTAAATAAAGACTGGACAAAATATTCGCTGGAATTTGTGGTGGATGAAAACGCAAAAAAATTAATTGTTGGCGGGCTTTTGTCCGGAAGCGGAACGGTTTGGTTTGATGATTTTGAAATTAAAGAAATCCCTTTTTCAGAAAAACCTACGTCTGAAATTGCGTGGAATTATATTCAACAGTTTAGAAATATCATCCAAAAAAATTCACTTTTTAGCGACAAAATCGAATGGAATTCATTTGATGAAGATCTTTCCAAGATTTCAAAAGGCATGGAAACCATTGATGATACGAAACTTGCGTTGGATTATATGATTAAAAAATTGCGAAATGTGGGAGATAATCACTCTTTCATAGTATCCAAAGAACGTGTTGCAGAGAGAAAAGTGCGTAATTCGACAGGAATTGAACCTGAATATCAACTGATTGACCAATCTATTGGTTATGTAAAAGTTCCGGGTTTCAGTTCCTCAAACACAGAAATAGCAAATGAATTTGCGCAAAAAATCCATGATTTTATTAAAGAATTGGATTCTCAAAACACCATAAAAGGTTGGATTGTGGATTTAAGAAATAATACGGGAGGCACAATTTATCCAATGATTTTGGGTTTGGGAAGTTTGATTGGAGACGGAACTTTAGGATATTTCGTTACAAAAGACAGAAAAACACCTTGGGTTATGGAGAATGGAAAATATGGAAGAAATGAAATTTTTAACCCATATAAAATCAAAAATTTCGATTCAAAAATTGCAGTTTTAATTGGTCCGAAAACCGTAAGCGCAGGCGAAGCCACAACCATTGCATTCATCGGAAAAAGCAACGTAAAACTTTTCGGACAACCAAGTAGCGGAAAAACTTCGGCAAATCAATTATTTGCATTAAGCGATGGAAAAGAACTTGCTTTAGCCGTTTCCTATGAAATGGACAGAACCGGAAAAGAATACCGCGAGACAATAAATCCCGATATTTTCGTAAATGATTTTCAAGAAAGTGATGAAACACTCGAAACCGCAAAAAAATGGATTTTTGAATAATCGTTTTTTTCAAGTTTCGTATTAGAAATTGGATAACTGTATTCTGTTGTAATTCAAAGATTTATAATTCCGATATCAACAACACCTCTAAAATCCCAGCAATTTAAACTTGATTTGCACGGCAAAATTATCCGAAAATTTCGGAGAATTGTAATATCCTACTCGGTAGAAAAATCCGAAATTAAAATCTGTGGAAAGAAAATTGTTCCATTCCAAACCGACTTCATTGTAAAGTCGGCTGAGTTTTCTGAAGTTAAAATCGTGATATTCAGGATGTTTCATATCGCCGATGATGCCGCCGTAAACCACATCAAAACTCGAAACGCTTTTTCCGAAAGTTCTGAAATACCAAGGAATCCGGTGAGAAAGATGCGTTCCCGCAAAGGAATCGTTGTAAAAAATTCCGCCTTGCATCGTGGCAAAACCGAGATATGAAGTGGCGTTCAAATTCAAATCATTTTTACCGTTTTCCAGACCGTTCATCGAAAAATTGTACCAAATCGGCGCATTTCCGGAAAGCATTCCTGCATAAATTCTGAAATTCGTAACGCCTAATTTTGTTCGGAATTGATGGATAAACATCGCATCATATCTGCTGAAATTCAGTTCTCCGCCGAAACTTTTTAAGCCTTGTTCGTAGTTCAAATAGAGTTCGGGATAGTTTTGGCTAAAGGTAAATTTTCCGGACGGTGTCATAATATTTCGCGAATTGGGCGAAAATTTCACGGAAATTCGCGTTGAAAATACATCAAATCTATTTCCAAGTTCGGCAAAATTATAATCGAATCGGCTTTCTTCATTTGTTTTTTTCGCCGAGAGATTCAGCGTGATTCCGTTGGTAATATCGTTTTCGTAAGACAATCGAAATCCTTCATAATGATAGAATCTGTCGTTGTTCAGGTCAATTCCCAAATTCATCAGTTTCATTCTGAAATTCCATTGGTTTTCGCTGAATTTTCCTGCAGACATCACATCGTTAAAATATTCCGCACGGAAAAACGAATTTTTTTTGAGCGAGGTTTTCACATCTGCTCCCACACCGAATTTCCATGAATGATCTTGAAATCCGTAAGCAAAATACGCATCCGGAGAAATATATTTGTTAAATTTTTCGTTCAATTTTGCGGCGGCTCCGAGCCGAAAATGTTCATATTTATTATAGGTAAAAATTTTGGTAACATCCAAATCTACGATTCCCGCACGAAATTTTCCACGCATTAAACTCGTGAACATATTGATTTTTTGGTCGGCTTTAAATGCCGTTCCCACGCTGTCGATTTTTTCGTAAGTCATTAATTCTCTGGCAGAAAGCGAATCGGTTCTGTATTTTTCCAAAAGACTTCCGTCCGAATTTTTCACGTCCATTGTGTAGCCTTTAAAATCGGCGGCTTTTTCTTCAATAGGCGTTTTAAAATCGAAATAATCGGCTTTCACGGAAAGGTAATTTCCAAAAGTTTCGGGTTTTTTCTTTTCTTTTTCGTCGGTTTTTTGGTCTTTTTTAGGTTTTTCGTCTTCAAAAGAAAAATATCCGAATTTCATTTTAAAATTTTCTTCCACCAAAAACCATTTATCATAAATGAATTTCCAAGTGCTTGTGATGCTTCCTTCGTTTTTCTTTTTGCTGTCGCTTTCAATTTTTTTCAATCCGTAAGTTTCGGCATCCACATAAATATATCCGTTGAATTTTCGTCTGTTTACGGGCTGTTTGCTGTCCACTTGCCGAAAACGGATTTCGTAAGTATCTCTGCCGTCAATTTCGAGGGAATCTGTGAGGAAAAATCTGTATAGGCTGCGGTTTTCTTCTCGGATTTCGCGCGGAATGCGGTTTCTGTTGGAGCGCAAAGTCATCATTTCGTAAATCGGCTGTTTCAATCCGGAAACGCGGTTGTCCAAAATGTTCACTTTTTCGCCGTATTTTTTGGAATATAGAAATTCCGAAGCGCGTTCCCACATAAACATTTTGCTTTGCGAAAGCACTTTCATAAAATTAATCTCAAACAAAGAATCCTTTTTTTCTTTGGGTTTCATCTCGCGTTCGGGAAGTTTTTTTAGGGAATCCAAGTATTTTTCCATTGCCGAATTATAGTTCCGGATGCTGTCTTCATCCAAATCTGCGGATATTTTTTCGTAAGATTTAAACGAATAAGAATCCAAACTTTGCGGCGAATTTTTTTTGTAGTTTTCGTTTACTTTTTTCAAAATTGCCAGAGCCAGCGGATCGCTTTTATCTTCGAGGATTACGGTTTGAATATTCTGAAGTCCGGTTTCTTCTTTTGTGAGGGAAATTTCCATCGTTTTGTCCACCGGAATATCTTCCGCATAATAACCTTTCGCCGAAATTCCGACAATTTTGCATTTGGTTTTAAACTCCAAAACTCCGTTTTCATTGGTTTTTCCAAGGATTTCATCGTTGCAGAAAATATTGGCATTTGCTATCGGCTCGTCATTTTCACCGCGTACCGTGATTTTGGATTGTGAAAAAAGAGTTTGAAAAAATAGTATTAATATTAAATAAATTAACTTTTTCATGGATTTTGGTTTAATCGGCGGCAAAGATACGTTTTTTTAGGTTCGAGTTGATATGAATTCAGGCTAAACGCTAAAAATTAATCTGTCGTCTTTTTTTTCAAAACCCGTATCTCGAAACTCGATTAAACCACATTCACCTCGCGTTCCAACATAATTCCGAATTTTTCTTTTACGGAACGGATGATTTTTTCCGAAAAATCAAAAATTTCTTTTCCCGTTGCATTTCCGGTTTTGTTCACAACCACCAGAGATTGTCGCTCGTGCGAAGCCACATTTCCGATTTGTTTTCCTTTCCAGCCGCATTGTTCGATGAGCCAACCCGCAGGAATTTTCACGAAATCTCCGTTTGGATAATTTGGAATTTCGGGAAATTTTAGCGTTAATTTTTCAAATTGTTCCAAAGGAACGGTAGGATTTTTAAAAAAACTTCCGGCATTTCCGAGCGTTTTCGGATCGGGAAGTTTGCTTTTCCGAATCGCGATTACCGAATTGGAAATATCTTTAATACTTGGATTTTCAATATTTAATTTTTCCAATTCGGATTTTATCGCGCCATATTCCATGGCAATGCTGTGGTGTTTTCTCGTGAGTTTGAAACCGACTTCCAAAACGGCGTATTTTCCTTTTCCTTCGCGTTTGAAAACGGAATCTCTGTATCCGAATTTGCATTGTTCGAGGTTTAAAATCTCAATTTTTTCGTGTTGTAAATTCCAAACTTTGCAATGCCGGAAAACGTCTTTTATTTCTGTGCCGTAAGCACCGATGTTTTGTATCGGCGAGGTGCCGACATTTCCCGGAATCAGCGAGAGATTTTCAATTCCGCCATAGTTTTTATTCACGCAATACATCACAAAATTGTGCCAATTTTCGCCGGATTTTGCGTTTACGAGAATATGATTTTCGTCCAAGATTTCCTCCGAAATTCCTTTTAAATTCAGATGAATTACAATTCCATCAAAATTTTTTGTAAACAAAATATTGCTTCCGCCACCCAAAAAAAGGATTGTCAATTGGTTTTCTTCGGCAAATTTTAAAACGTTTTTCAGTTGGTTTTCATCGGAAATTTCCGCAAAATATTTTGCCGAAACCTCCACTCCGAAAGTGTTGAATGCTTTTAAAGAAATATTTTCCCGAATCATTTTTTTTGAGAAACCATATTTTTAAGTTGCAATTTTATGGCATTCAGTTGCCTTGCGCTTACCGAATCCCGGACGTTGGTAAAACTGTATTCTTTTTCGGAAGTTTTGATGGTGAAAATTTGGTCGGGTCCGTCGTAAACGCCGCGCATTTCTCCGTTCACCGCGTTTTCAAGAATTTTTAAATCAATTGAATTTATCAATTTTTTCCAATCGTTTTCGTCAATTTTTTTGGTAAAATTCGGAACATCTTGAAACGTTCGTCCCCAAGTTTCCGAAATCAGGGAATCTTTGGTTGCGGTGATGCTTTCGGCACCGCCCATTCCGACTGTATATCTGTAGGAAACAAAAACGATATTGCCGTTTTGAGAATTTTTTTGCTCCGCATTTTTGCAGTCAAACATTAAAAAAAGTGCGAAAATGAAAAGTGTGTTTTTGATTGAGAGCATATGTTTGGATTTGGAGAAAAAAAACAAAAGACTTTTATACTATTATTGGATACAAATGTATGCAATCAAATTTGATTCTACAATAAAAGCAATTAGGATAAAGTGTAAAAAAACTCGGTCAATAAAGAAAAAAATCTTATTGTCTTTACTCTTTTATCTCAAAGTCTAAATTCAATAACTTTCTTCATCCTTCGGAAAATTCACATTTTTCACGTCTTTCACATATTGGGAAACCGCACTTGAAATTTCGGAATACAAATCCAAATATCTGCGTAGAAATTTCGGAGAAAAATCTTTGTTCATCCCTACCATATCGTGATACACCAAAACTTGTCCGTCACAATATTTTCCGGCTCCGATTCCGATAGTCGGGATGGAAATATGTTCTGTGATTTTTTTTGCTAATTGTGCCGGAATTTTTTCCAAAACCAAAGCAAAACAACCTAATTTTTCTAAAAGTTTGGCATCTTCCAAAAGTTTTTTTGCTTCGGTTTCTTCTTTTGCGCGAACTTTGTAGGTGCCGAATTGATAAATACTTTGAGGCGTAAGTCCCAAATGTCCCATCACGGGAATTCCGGCGTTTACGATTTTGCGGATGGATTCTTCCACTTCTTTTCCGCCTTCCAATTTTATGGCGTGTGCTTCGGCTTCTTTCATAATTCGTACCGCCGATTCCAACGCTTTTTCCGGATTGCTTTGATACGTTCCGAAAGGCAAATCTACGACGACCAAAGCGCGCTGCGTTCCGCGAACAACGCTTTGAGCGTGATAAATCATTTGGTCTAAAGTGATTGGCAGCGTGGTTTCGTAGCCTGCCATCACATTGGAAGCAGAATCTCCCACCAAAATTGTGTCAATTCCGCCGGCATCTACCATTTTTGCAGTTGTGAAATCGTAGGAAGTGAGCATTGCAATTTTTTCTTTGTCGAATTTCATTTTTCGCAAAGTTTCGGTGGTAATTCTTTTTATTTCAGAGTGAACGGACATGCTGTTTTTAGGGTTTAATTTAGAGTTCAGCCGTAATTTTCAGTTTGGACTTTATTTTTAACTTCAAAAATAGAGTTTTTTTCTTAATTACAGACATTGTGTTGTAAGTTATGGCGTGAAGCCTCAATCTGCCGCCGAAAATTATAATATATATGAAACATTTTTGGAATTGTCGGAAAATTTTGTAACTTTGTTTTCCCGAAAATGTAAGGAAAATTTTGGTTAATTCTCTTTCTGCCTCAAAGAGTTGAAGTTAGCATTTGCAACAAAATTCTTGAAAGATTACCCTGCCAGATTTTTCCTTTTTTTGTTTTTATTTTAAAACGAAATATCTGCAATGGGTTCAAAATATACCAATTCACAAAGTAATATTTCGGAAAAAACCTTTTATTTTAGGAAGATATTCTGTTTCGATAAGTTCAACGTAACAACGGATATAATTTACTTGCTCTCTGTTTTGTCAGGCTATTTTTTCTTTACAAAGATTTAGGCAATACATTGATTCATAAAGTGAAAATGATAAAAAACTTTTGAAAGAATGTAAGCACTAACAACACCTGCTATTTTAGCGAAACCGAAATTTCACCACAAATATTTTTGCTGAAATTTTCTGAAAATGTTCCGGTATAATTCTGGTTATCAACAATATGCATAGATTTTGTGATGGCACTTTCCGCCGTGATATCATTTCCGCTGACGGCTCCGATTTCCTGAAAAATACTGCTGTTTTCATACTTTCCGAAGGAAACCGCTCCCGAAACGCATTGGCTGACAACCACGATTTCTGTCCCGTTTTCACGGAGTTTTTTCAAAATATCTTTGGTTTTATCGGAATTAAAAATGGTTCCCGAACCGAAAACTTGAAGGATTAAAACTTTTACTTTCGGAAGTTTTTCAAAATATTCCGGCGACATTCCGGGAAAAATTCGCCAAAACAAAATATCTTTTGAAATGTGGGTGTCTGTCGAAAATTTTTCATCGGATTTTGGACGAAGCAGAAATTCTTTTTCCACATGAAGATGAACTCCGGATTGTCCCAAAACAGGATAATTCGGACTTTGGTAGGCATCAAAATTTTCCGCAGAATATTTCAATGTGCGGTTGCCTCTCAACAATTTGTATTCAAAATAAATCGCAACTTCTTGAATCACAGCCTCGTCATTTTCATACAAACTTGCGTAATAAAGGCTCGTCAAAAGATTTTCTTTGGCATCTGTGCGCAAATCGCCAATTGGAAGTTGAGATCCGGTGAGAACGACGGGTTTTCTTAAATTTTTCAACATAAAACTGAGTGCCGATGCAGTGTAAGACATTGTGTCGGTTCCGTGAAGAATCAGAAATCCGTCAAAATTTTCGTAATTTTTTCCGATACATTCGGCAATGATTTTCCATTCCTCCGGTCCCATATCCGAAGAATCCAAGGGTTTTTCAAACGGATGCACGGAAACATCGCATTCCAAGAGATCGATTTCGGGAATTTTATTTAAAATATGCCGAAAATCAAACGGCACAAGATTTCCCGTTTCGTGATTTTTTTCCATGCCGATGGTTCCGCCGGTGTAGATAAGGAGAATTTTTCGTTTCATTCGTAAATTCAAAATGTGATAATCTTGCAGATATAAAATTTTATAATTTGAAAAGTAGAAAATATTCCTGAATGATTCAGGATAAAAATATTTATTATGGCAAATTTAGCAAAAAAAGTAATCGAAATGGAGGAACATCACTGCATCAAGAAAATAAACGATACACTGTTTTTCGGGGTAAAAAACGAACCAGCCATATCGTTTCGCTTCTCACTATTGCACCAATCCTGTAAGAAAGTTTTTCAGTTTTTACATGAATACGATAATGCGTTTCATCTGTTTATATTTTATTTTTTTTCAGCGGTCAGATGGAACACTTTGTACAATCATTGCCTCTGTCATTTTTATTATTTTCAATGGAATCGGCGAATCTTCGATTTCGCTTGTGTGTCAATATTTTGTCAAGCGTGTTTCATAACCGCGTAATTTCTTAATTCCTGTAATGTGAGAGAGGTCTTTGGCGCGTTCTATCTGCGAAATTTTGTTATCTAATGCAAGGCGTAAATCTTTATTATGCACTTTGTCAATGTCGCGGCTGAAACTATTTTTAGGAATAATCTTCATTCACGCAATTTTTTTCTGATACTTGCCAATGAAACGCTGCCTTTTTCTTTCATCCCCTCGTCAATCATTTGTCCCAAATAAAAATCTTCCCAATATTCGCCGTTTACAACTTCCACATTTTCCTGCATTTTTCGAATCACAGAGGCTGCCCGATCGGCTTCACGTTTATTTTTAAATTTTGCTACCAAAACAGTCATATTTATTCAAGTTTATGAGCAAATATACAAAAAAACGCTTGTTTAAAAGTTGGTATTGTTAATTTAATATACATAATTCATTATTTAATGTATCAATCTGGGGGAAAATCCCTCGCCTTTAGGCGACGGCTTTAGCAAAAATAAGATTATCTTTGTGAGATGCAACATTATCGGAAGACCTCTCATACGACGTACGATTGTA
>JAITMJ010000114.1 GCA_031277475.1 Flavobacteriaceae bacterium | reverse complement strand
TCTCACGAAATTTTTCCCCATTTATTTTTTCCTTTATATTGTTGCAGGTAGAAATCTCTCATTTTTTGGTTGTCGGGATGTTCGAGTTTTGGGTCTTTTTCGAGGATTTGTTCCACGATTTCTTTAGATGTTTTTACAATTTTTCCGTCCGTTGCCAAGTCTAATTTTTTGAAATCCACAACGCCGCTTTGTTGAGTTCCGAGAATGTCTCCCGGACCGCGAAGTTGCATATCTACTTCGGAAATTTTGAAACCGTCGTTAGTTTCGCACATCGTTTTGATGCGTTTTCGGCTTTCGTTGGTCATTTTGTCGGAAGTCAAAAGAATGCAATAACTTTGTTCTGCGCCGCGACCCACTCTTCCGCGAAGTTGATGAAGTTGCGACAAACCAAAACGTTCCGCACTTTCGATAATCATCACGCTGGCATTCGGAACATCGACACCGACTTCAATCACCGTAGTTGCAACCATAATTTGCGCTTTTCCCGAGGCGAAATATTTCATATTGTTTTCTTTTTCGTCGGGTTTCATTTTTCCGTGAAGCATCGTAACGTTGTAGTTTTCAAAGAATTGCGAAATATTCTCGAAACCTTCCACTAAATTTTTATAATCCAGCGTTTCGCTTTCTTCGATGAGCGGATATACGAAATAAATCTGCCGTCCTTTATCAATTTCATCTTTTGCAAAGCGAAAAACCGAGATTTTGTCGCGTTCCTTTCTGTGAGCGGTGATGATTGGTTTTCTTCCTGTCGGCATTTCGTCAATCACGGAAACATCGAGGTCTGAATAAAAACTCATCGCCAAAGTTCGCGGAATCGGGGTTGCGGTCATCACCAAAATATGCGGCGGAATTTTATTTTTTGTCCAAAGTTTTGCCCGCTGTTCCACGCCGAAACGATGTTGTTCGTCAATGATTGCCAACCCCAGATTTTTAAATTGAACGCTGTCTTCCAAAAGAGCGTGAGTGCCGACCAAAATAGAAAGTTCGCCGTTCAGGAGTTCTTCGTGAATCGTTTTTCGCGCGGAAGTTTTTGTAGAGCCGGTGAGCAATTTCACGTTGATGTCCGTATTTTCCAGCAATTTTGAAATGCCATTAAAATGTTGTTGAGCCAAAATTTCGGTCGGTGCCATTATGCAACTTTGAAAACCGTTGTCCAAAGCGATTAATGACGAAAGCAGCGCAACCATCGTTTTTCCGGAACCGACGTCGCCTTGCAGAAGCCGGTTCATTTGGATGGTTTTTTTCAAATCGCTGCGGATTTCTTTCAGGACGCGTTTTTGTGCATTGGTGAGTTCAAACGGAAGGTGATTTTTATAAAAATTATTAAAATAATCGCCCACAACCGGAAATGGATTTCCCTCGGAATGGCTTTTGTGATATTTCTTTTTCAAGCCGTAACTCAGTTGGAAAAAAAACGCTTCCTCGAATTTCAAACGCCTTTCCGCGTGGTTGAAATAGTCTAAATTTTTCGGAAAATGAATGTTTAAAAACGCATTTTGGCGAGACATCAGTTTCAGGTTTTTCATCAAATCATCGGGGAGATTTTCGTGAATGAGATTTGGAATTTCGGCGCAAATATTTCTTAAAATATTTTGAAAGAATTTTTGGTGAAGTCCGCGTTTGGTAAGTTTCTCGGAACTCGGATAAATCGGGCGAAGCCGCGTTTCCTGTTCTTTGTTTTCCATCGGTTCAAATTCCGGATGAGCCATCGAAAAACTGCGATTAAAAAGGGTAACTTTCCCAAAAATATAGATTTCTTTATTCTGCGGAATTTGCGTTTTCATCCATTGCGAATATTGAAACCAGACCAAATCCATCGTTCCGGTTTCGTCGTGAAATTTCGCCGAAAGCCGTTTCGCTTTTCCGCCGCCGATTTCCACTAAATCCGTGATTCTGCCTTTCAGTTGAACCTCCAAATTTTCATCTTCGCCGAGTTCGGAAATTTTGTAGGTTTTGCTTTTATCCAAATATCGAATCGGAAAAAAGTTCAGGAAATCTTCCACAGCAGAAATTCCCAAAACTTTTTTTATCAGTTTTGCCTGCTCTGCGCCGATGCCGCTTAAATATTCTATGGGGGTTTCTAATGTCAATGTAACAATTTAATTTACAACAATCCTCGAATTTCGGAAAAAAAACTTAAATCAGTCGAAATTTTTTAGACATCAAAAAAACGCCTTAAAAATAGGCGTTAGTTTTTATTATTCTAATGATGATAAGTTTTATAAGATTATCCGCATCACGCATATTCTATGATTAATCTTGGTTCTATATTCAATTTTTGATAAAGATTTCGTGCGGATTTCATGGAGAGTTTTCTTTTTCCCGTCATAAATAAACTGAAAGCGGTTTCATTAATTTCAAGCAGTTTGGCAATTTCTTTTTGTTTAATGTCTCGCTTGTACATTTCTTCCTGCAATGCTCTTACAAGAGGCGAACGCCCGCGAACCGTGATGTGTTCAAAGTTCATTTTTGCATCTTCGTATTCGGCACATAAATTTGAAACTCTGCCTATTTCTCGCGTATATTCGTTATCAGAACCTTGCTCGTTCAAAAATCCGTTTGCGGTTGCTTCATCAATCAAAGCATCTGCATACGCGGAAATTTCATCAAACAATTCTCGGCTGTTTATTACTGTAATGTTTTCAAATTTTTTATTCATAACTCATTGGTTTTTATATTGTTTTGCAATCTATTTTGTCATATTCCGCGTGGGTACCCAAAAATCGAATGGTCAATGAACCGGCAACGAATATCACCACAGCAGCCATTCTATAATTATTTCCGCGAATATTAAAAACATATCTTTCATTCCCGACATAATCTGCACTCGGAAAATTTGCTTTTATATCTTTGTGGGATTTCCATTCTGCTTTTTCTACAATTTCAATCCATCTCTGCAACGCGTTTTTTGCATCCGCATGTTTTTTTATGAAATCATCTATTATATCTTTTCTGCGGATATTCATTGTTCAAAAGTAATAAATTATTTTCAAATTGAAAATTTAATTTTCAAAAATAAAACTCTACGAAAAAATTTTTCGGAATTTTTTTCACATTCAAAGTATTCTGCGGGAGTTTCTAATGTCAATTTAACAGTGTAACGATTTAATTTACAACAATCTTCGAATTTCGAAAAAAAACTTAAATCAGCCGAAATTTTTTAGACATCAAAAAAACGCCTTAAAAATGGGCGTTAGTTTTTTTTATTCTAATGATGATGAGTTTTATAAATTACCTGCATCACGCATATTCTATGATTAATCTCGGTTCTATATTTAATTTTTGATAAAGATTTCGCGCGGATTTCATGGAGAGTTTTCTTTTTCCCGTCATAAATAAACTGAAAGCATCATTAAAACATCCTGTATCTTTCTGTTAATCATTTTATTAAATTAATTTAGTGCAATTTTGCATTCCGAATGCAAATTTACACCTTTTGTTTTTTTAACAGCAAAAAAACTTGATTTAATTTTCTTTTTTTTAACGTTTTCAGAGGAAAGTGTAAAAAATCGGACGTTTATTTTACAAATTTATCCAACAGAGATTTTAGATAAATGATTTCATCTTCCAATTTTTTAACACGAAGTTCATATTGTTCAACATCATCGCTTTTGTGCTGATATTTCTGAAAGTTTAAATGAGTTCATAAAAAACTCATCGGAAGTTTTTTTCTGATAAGTTTTTTCTTGATTTTGAATTTTTATTTGGAAAATATCATTTTATTTTGTTTAGAAAATATTATTTTATCCCGAAATTGAAAAGTGCCGATTTTGTAACAGTCAGCGGAAAAAAAATCTTTCGGGAATTGAAAATGCGTTCAGGAAAGCGGCAGAGATTTGGGGTTTAATACTTTGTCAAAGTTATTCATATTTTTTCAGCCTTCATCAGATTGCCGTAAAGTGCTTATTTCAAAGACATTTAAAATTTTAACAAAGATAATACAACTAATCCAAACGCAAGCAAATTAATAAATGTTGTACTTTCGGATTTTAACATTTGAGTTCTTTTTTTATATTTAATACGCTTTTTCACTTGCCGAATGAAACGACTTTACGTTTAAAATATTTTTCGGTACCGAACTTAATTCAGGATTTATTTTTTTTGACTTAAAATTATGCTTAAATACCTTATAATCATTAAATAGTTTTAACTTTTTATATGATAAATATTTGAAATTTTAATGCGTTTGGTCTGCTCAATTTTTGGTTTTTGTATCTATTAAAAAAAAATACCTTATCTTGCACAAAATTTTTAAAAGAACTCAATAAATGTTCAGTCGATTGTTGTTTTCATTTTTAATTTTTTTAACAGAATAAACAACAATTTTTTTATCATTCAATTATGAACATTTTTATTTCAAACCTCGATTACAGCACTACTGAGCGAGAATTGCAAATGCTTTTTGAAAATTATGGAACTGTGGAGTCCATAAAAATAGTTACGGACAGAGAAACGGGAAAAAGCCGAGGTTTCGGTTTTGTAGAAATGTCTGACGACGAAGAAGCATTGAAAGCCATTGAAGAACTCAATAAAAGCGATTATAAAAGTCGAACCCTCAATGTTTCCGAATCAAAACCGCAAGAACAACGCTCGCAAAATAGAGGATTTGAACGAAACAAAAATTTTGATCGAAGAAAACGATATTAATTCGAAATTTTAAAACTTTCCTATCATTACATTTTCCTGTAATTCATAATAAAAACGCCGCCAATAATGGAAATGGTAGCAACGATGAATTTCATGGAAACCGGTTCGTTTAAAATCAACCAGCCGAGAAAAATCGCAATGATGGTATTGACGTAAGAAAGTATGGAAATTTGTGTGGGTAAAAGTTTTCTCAACAGAAAATAATAGGCGTAAAATGTGATTAAAGAACCAAAAATCGCAAGATACAAAATTGCAGAAACACTTTGGAATGACCATTTTTGAATATCAATATTTCCTGAAAACAGAAATCCGAGAAAAATCTGAGCAACGCCCGCAAAAGCAAATTGATAAAAAAGATTTAGAAAAATATTTTGATTTTGACCATGAATTTTCTTGGCATAAATTGCACCTATTGACCAACTGAGAAGTGAGAGAAAAAGTATAGCGATTCCAAACAGATATTTCGGGTTTTTCAAATCTGAAAATCCGTCCCAAAAAATAAAAATAATTCCCGAAAATCCCAGCAACAAACCCGTGAGAGAGCGAAACGTGAATTTTTCCAAACCCACAATCAGGCTACTCGCAAAAATAAAAACCGGTGAAAGCGCACTGATGAGCGAGGTCAGACTGCTGGAAAGATTTTGTTCGGCAACGGTCGTCAAACCGTTTCCGCCAATTAACATTAATGAAGAAAGAACGATTTGAATTTTAAAATTTTTAAAACCGACCCATTTTAATTTTTTTGTGAAAAGCAAAATGAAAAACAGAATAGATGCTGCCGTAAATTGCCGCAAACCTGCAACAAACCAAGGCGGAACTGTTTCTACACCGATTTTTATTCCCAGAAAAGTAGTTCCCCAAATGATTGCAACTACCAGAATTGCAAGGAAAGTTTTTGAATTCAATTTTTGAAAAAAAGTATCGAACTGCAAAGATATTTAATTAATGCAAATCACAGATTAAATTTTACGTAAGAGGACAAAATTTAATAATTACCTAAATGTCTTATATCCAATATTTTATGACCACTGCACCTTTAAATTTCATTTTATCAAAATTTTACATATACAAAAGTCATCTTTTAATCCGAAGATCGAAACGCAAATATATTTCAAAGCCGAAATGAAATTCCGGTCGTAACGAAAAGATTGGGCTGTTCTGCGATGGAAATTCCTGTGGCGAGGTCTATCTGAAAATTGCTATTCATCAGATAAAGCAAACCGAAGTCTGTGTTATGGTTTGGTTTTAATGTTTTCTCAAAGTTTGAAAAATATTCTGCAAAACCGGTCAATTTCTCCGAAAAAGCATAATTGAAACAGGCGGTAAACAAAATATCTTTATGAAATGATGAAGTACCGATGTTGTAACTGACGGCAAAACTATCTGTGATTTTATTTTCAAAAGCGGTGATGAAACTAAACGTAAATTCATGATTATGAAATGCTTTGCTCGCCAAATAGCCGCTGCTGACATATCCCGAAAATGTGATGGCGGGAAAAATTCCTTTTTGAGAAACGATGCGTTGTTTGATGCTGAAAGTTGCAGGCAACAAACCTTTTTCCGAGTTTTGCATTCCGAAATCGAGTAGAGCGCGAATTTCCGTAGAACCCGATAAACCATAGCGAAACATAAAATTGTTGAGTGCGGTTTTTTCTGCAAAAGTGAATCCGTTTTCGATTTGCATTTTGTTTTTCGGGAGCACATAAACGCCGTCGCTTTGGTCGGGTCTATCTGTATTTATAGGTGTTTGCGAGAAAACAAAACCGGAAACAAACAATAGAAACAGGATTTTTATGCGGTGCATTCGTTTATGATTTCTTCAATAATATTGTTAATAATGACTTCAAAGTTAGTGCTTATTTATATATTCAGAATATTTGGTTACAATCTTCAAAAACGGTATTTTAGCAATAAAAAATAGATTTATCCAATATTAAATCCTTATTTTATAATTGATCTGATGAATTATAAATATTCCGATTTAATCAATGAAATTTTGGAAAACCAAACAAAATTGGTAGAAAATCAAAATAAATTAATCTAAAAGTTTTTAAAAAAATAAGAATTTTTTGTCGTAAAAAATTATGAAAACATTTCTACGAACCGCAGTCGCTTTAATCTTCATCGCATCGGGTTTTGTGAAAGCCGTGGATGTGGTAGGATTTTCTTTTAAATTGGAAGAATATTTTTCCGAATCGGTGTTCAACATCAAATTTTTGGAAGAAATCGTTTTGCCAATCGCTATTTTCGTAGTAGCGTTGGAATTGATTTTGGGTTTTATGCTTTTGCTGAAACTTCATATCAAAAAAACACTCGCCGCATTGATTGCACTTTGTGTTTTCTTCGCATTTCTCACGTTTTATTCGGCGTATTTTAACAAAGTTACCGATTGTGGATGTTTCGGAGATGCCGTAAAATTCACGCCTTGGCAAAGTTTTATCAAGGATATTGTTTTGCTTTTGGGATTAATTGTTTTGTGGTTTTTGTATCGAAAAAATTTTAAAATTAATGAAGAAAAAAGTTCGTTCAGAAAAACGATATTGGTAATTTCTATGGTTGCTACTGCTTTCATCATCAGTTGGGGAATTTTTTCCGAGCCGATGATTGATTTTCGAGACTACAAAATCGGGACAAACATCATCGCCGAAAGGCTAAAAATAGAAGAAAATCCGCCGGTTTACAAAGTTTCTTACACGATGGAAAATTCCAAAACCGGAGAAATAAAACTCGTAAATCAGGACGATTATGTGAATGATGAGCAATATTGGAAAGAAGGAACCGCTTGGAAAATCCTGAAAGGAAAGGACATTACGGAACAAACCGAAGAAGGCTACACTTCCGAAATTTCAAAATTCCGAATCGAGGATGAAACCGGCAACGACATCACGGACATTATTTTAGACGCTCCGAAAGCCGCGATTTTATTTTCATATTCTCCCGAAAAAGCCGATAAAAAATCGCTTGAAAAAGCCGAAACTAAACTTTCAGCAGAAAAAAATATTTTGATCATCGGGGTTTCTCCAGACAGAAATTTATTCAAAAAAATTCCTGTCGGTTTTATGGATGCAACCGCCATTAAAACCATTGCCAGAAGCAATCCATCAATTTTAATTTTAGAAAAAGGAAAAATCACGGAGAAAATGCCGGCGGAAAATTATTGAGAGATTTTTTTATATTCAAGGTTCAACACTTTGTGAATTTTGTTCGTAACGTTTTGACAGGTTCAACGTGACAAGCAGCTAATTCTTGGTTTTGGCTCTTTTTACTTTTTGAGCGAAGTCGAAACCTCGAAATCCGCAACTCGAACCTCAAACCTCAAAAAAAATCTTTAAATTTGGCATTATGAAAAAAAAGAAACTTGTCGTTTTGAGCGGTGCCGGAATTTCTGCAGAAAGCGGCATCCAAACTTTCCGAGACAGCGATGGATTGTGGGAAAATCACAGGGTGGAAGATGTGGCTTCGCCGGAAGGTTTTGCCAGAAATCCGAAAATGGTTTTGGATTTTTATAATTTAAGAAGACGCCAACTGAACGATGTTTTCCCGAATGACGCCCATAAAATTTTAGCCGATTTGGAAAAAAAAATTGATGTTTTTATCATCACGCAAAATGTGGACGATTTGCACGAAAGAGCCGGTTCCTCAAATGTTCTTCATCTTCACGGCGAACTGAAAAAAGCAAGACCCGTGAACGATGAACATAAAATCATAAATTGGGAAACCGACCTGAACATTGGCGATACAGATGAAAACGGTGTTCAACTTCGACCGCACATCGTTTGGTTCGGAGAATCGGTTCCGGAAATGGAAAATGCCGCAAAAATCGCTTCCGATGCAGATATTTTTCTGGTTATCGGAACTTCGATGCAGGTTTATCCGGCGGCGAGTTTAATTCATTATATTCCTGAAAATTGTGAACTTTTTATCATTGATCCGCATCTTCCCAATTCCTACACAAAATCCGAAAATTGTTTTCAAACTTCCGCAACCGAAGGCATGAAACTTTTGAAACGCAGACTTGTTTAGAAGGTTTATAATTATTTAATCATCTTATTTTCAATTTAATAAATCATTTTCCCAATACAAAAACTGTCGGGATTTTATGAAGTTCAGGTTTTTGATTTTTCCATTCGGAAATTTTTAGAGTTCGGATAAATTCTGCAGTAGGATGATTGATGTTTGCAGCGATGCAAAGTTTAGTGTTGGGATTTAAGAACTTAATCAAATCTTCCAGAAGCCCATTGTTTCGATAAGGCGTTTCCATAAAAATCTGTGAAAAATTTGTTTTCCCGACCAAGTTCTCCAAATATAAAATTTTTTGTTTTCTTTCTAATCCGTGAATTGGGAGATAGCCGTTGAACGTAAATTCTTGTCCGTTAAAACCGCTGGAAATCAGTGCTAAAATGATGGAGCTCGGTCCGTTAATCGGAATAATTTTAATGTTGTTTTTGTGACACCAACTCACCAAAATATTTCCCGGATCTGCGATGCACGGAAGTCCGGCTTCGGAAAGCAAGCCAAAGTCCTGTCCGTTTTTCATCAATTCTTGTGCTTCTTTTAAATCAGAATTTTCGGAATATTTATCCAGAATAAAAAAAATGAGTTCGGATTGCTTTTTTTCGGGAGCAAAAAATTTGATGATTTTTCTTGCAGTTTTTTCGTTTTCCACAAAGAAATAATCGGTTTTCAAAATATATTCTTTGATGACCGGAGCAAAAAACTCTATCGGAGATTCTTCACAAAGATAGGCAGGAAGCAGGAATAGCATTAGAGAAATTTTTCTTTATTCATTTTTAACGATAATTAAATTTAATTATTTTTTGGAAACTATTATATGTTTTGTTAATGTTTTAAATATTAATTAAGATATTTTTAAATAATGTTTTCCATACATCATCAATTATAATAAAATCACTTTGAATAATCAATATTTGTTAAAGTTATAGGATTAAAAAGATATCCGCAACAGACCAATCAGAACAGCCTGTTACGGATACACAAACAAAATTGCAACATTGAGAAAATATGAAAAGATTTTTTGTTTGCTTTTGTTTTTTCTACACTATTCATTTAAAGACAGTTTTCCGAAAACGAAAGTTCTTTTTTGATTTCAACTCTTGAAAAACCATCTTTAAATTGAATAATGCTCTTTTCCATCATTTGTGTTTATTACCTGACCTAACAATTCATATGATGAAAAACAATAGTTTTTTTTGTGTTTTTAGGTATGAATTATTTTCAAGTGCAAAGTTAGCGGCAGATATAAATCAAAAATTAGTGATGTAAATTAAAAATGAAAAATCATTTACAAAAAATAAAATGCGAATATGTAGATATTTTTATTTGAAGTAAATTTGAAAAACAATTCTTGATTAAAAAAAGTGATGATGTCCGAAACCTTGACAGAACAAAAAATCATAGAACTCAAAACAAAACTCATCAGCAATTATACTTATTTAATTTCCGCAATTTTGCTCGTTTTTGCGTTGCTTTGTCGTTTTCTTTTTGCAGATAGTTTTATGTTTTATTACATATTGGCGGGAATTGCCGTGATTCAATGGAATTGGTTCATTGCCAGACGCGGTTTTGGCATTGAAAATTTAGTTCGCGCATACATCATTATCGCTCCGTTTTGGATGATATTTCCGATTATTCGTTTTTGGGATTATTCGGTGGCGAATTTTTTCTGGCTTTCGCCGATTCCTTTTGCTGCATATATTTTCTTCAAAAAAAGAGAGGTTTTGTTCTATTCGCTGTATGCGCTGGCGGTTATCGCGACTTCAATCGTATTGGCGAATATTTATAATATTGAGGACACTGAATTTAATCCTCTTGAATTTCAAAAAATCCGATATACCGACACTTTGGTTTTTGCGTCTAACCTTTTTGTAATCGGACTTCTTTCTTATTACGGCGATAAAATTCGCACCTTGAAACTCGGCAGCATCAAAAATGAGCAAAATGTAGATTTATCCACTATTGCATCGGAAAAACAGGATATAGAATATTTTGAAAATTTATTTGAAAAAATAGAAAATGAAATCGCCGGAAATATGCTTTTTCGAGATTCTGATTTGAATATTTCGATGCTGAATCCTTTGGTAAAAGTGAACAACAATTATATTTCAAAAGCCATTCGGCATAAAAATTTCCCAAATTTCAACACTTATATCAATTCGCACCGCATTGAATATGTGAAACAACTGATGAAAGAAAGCGATTTGGAAAAAGTAACCCTGATGTACATCTACACCGAAGCCGGATTCACAAACCAAGCGACTTTCAATCGTGTGTTCAAGCAATTTGAAAAAATCACACCTTCGGAATATTTGCAGAAAATGGAACGAGCAGGATAATTTAAAAACAATTATAAATTCCGATTTCAGACTGCTTTTCATCGGTTTTAACCAAAATCTTAACTCCCAAAACCGACTGCCAAACCCCAAATTTTTCTATCTTTGAAAACAATGAAAAAAATTCTGAATTACATTTGGCGATTTTGGATGATTCTTTTGGCTTTGACGTTTATGCTGCTGTTTTTTCTTCCTGTTTATCTGCTTTCTTTTCGGAAAGAACACTACAAATATGCCTATTTTTTTGTGAGAATTTGGTGTTTCATTTTATTTTTCGGAATGGGTTTTCGCTATGAATTTATCCGTTTGACTTCAAAAAAAATTCTGAAAAACAGGCAATACGTCATCATCGCAAATCACACTTCGATTATGGATATTATGCTGATGCCGATTCTTTTTCCACATCACCCGATTTGTTTTGTCGGCAAAAAAGAATTGGTAAAAATCCCGATTTTTGGGACTATTTATAAAAGAATTTGCGTGATGGTGGACAGAAATTCCGCGAAAAGCCGAGCCGATGTTTACCGAAGATGTGCCGAAAGAATGCAGGAAGGCGACAGCATCGTGATTTTTCCCGAAGGCGGAGTTCCGGACGATACCGGCGTTTTGTTGGACAATTTTAAAGACGGTGCTTTCATTCTCTCGTCTAAACACAATTTCCCGATTGCAGTTTTCACGTTTGCGGGTTTGAAAGAAATGTTTCCTTTTGACAACGGAAAGGGCTTTCCCGGAAAAGCAAAAGTTTACCTAAACGAAATTCTGGAACCCGACCAAAATCCCGAAACTTTGCGGCTATTTTCTCAAAATGAGATAAAGAAAACTTTGGAGAAATATTATTTATCCAAAAAATAAATATATTTGAAAAAATTAAATTTAAAAAAATGGAGCATTACAGCAAACAAACCAAATGGTCGCAGTTTATTTCCCTGATTATTATTTTCTTTTTTTTCGGATTCGTAGCGGCGAGCAACGATATTTTAATTCCCGTTTTCAAAAAATGGTTTGTGCTTTCGCAAGTGCAATCCCAGCTCGTGGCTAATGTTTTTTATGCTGCATATTTTGTCGGTTCGCTAATATTTTTCATCATTTCGTTAAAAAGTGATATTCTGCAAAAATTCGGTTACAAAAAAACCTTAGCAGTCGGATTAATTGTTTCTGCAATCGGAGCATTATTATTTATTCCGGCAGCGTCAGCAGTAAGTTTTGGATTTTTTTTGACAGCATTATTTATTGTCGGTTTAGGATTTTCGATTCAGCAAATTGTGGCAAATCCGCTGGCAATTAAAATGGGAAGCCCGCAAACAGGAGCACATCGATTGACTTTAGCCGGCGGAATAAATTCTCTCGGAACCACTTTAGGACCAATTCTCATCGGGGTTGCTCTTTTCGGAATCGGCAATAAACAGGAAAAACCAACCGCCGATTTATCTGAAATTCAAATTGTAAAAAATGATTATAATGAACTAAAATCTGAACTTCAAAAGAATATTTTGGATTTGCGAAACGACGTTGCAGACTCAAAAGAAGAAGTGGATAATGCGATTTTAACAGTTGATACATACATTTCGGCAGTTAATCTGCAACTTTCTCGGTTTGAAAATTCAACATTGACGGACGAAGATGCTCATAAATTTTCCTCCGATTTGGGTAAAATAAAACAAGATATATCCAAGTTTGCTTACCCTGTAAATTTTGTGAAAACCCGTTTGGAAATGGTAAAAATACCATTCACTATTCTGGGAATTGCTTTTATTTTAGTAGCCGTTTTTATGCTGTTTTCAAAAATTGAAGATCCCGCAAAAACAGAAGATATAAAAATAGATTCGGGTTCAGAAAGATTTAATCCATTTAAACATCCACAATTAATTTTAGGAATGATTGCGATTTTCATATACGTTGGAGTGGAAGTTTCTATTGCCAGTAATCTTCCGGCATTGCTTCATACCAAAGAATTCGGCGGAATTTTAGAACATAATATTGCACCGTTCATTTCGCTGTATTGGGGATCTTTAATGATTGGCAGATGGAATGGCGGAATCAACGTGTTCAATATGTCAAAAACCACAAATATTATTATGAAATTTGCGGTTCCTTTCATCGCATTCGGAATCATTATCATTGCAAATAATCTCAGTGGAAAAGATGTTTCATCATTTTATATTTACCCGATTTGGATTTTGATTTTTATATTGATGAGTTTTATCGGCGGAAAAAATTCGGGGAAAACTTTAATGATTTTTGGAGTCGCAGGCGTATTAATGATGTTAGCAGGATTGATTTACCCCGATAAAGAAATTGCAAAATATTTTTTCATTTCGGGAGGTTTGTTCTGCTCAATTATGTGGCCTGCTATTTTCGATTTGGCAATTGCCGGTCTGGGAAAAAATACCGGAAAAGGCTCTTCATTTCTAATTATGATGATTTTGGGAGGCGGACTGATTCCTTTGCTTCAAGGTTGGATTTGCGATTTCGACCAAACCAATCCGGATGGAATTTTGGGAATAAGTTTTACACATTTTTCATACATTATTCCTGTTTTTTGTTTTCTTTATTTGGCTTATTATGGCTTCATAACGCCCAAAATTTTGAAAAAACGAGATGTAAATCCTGATGATATAAAAATAACCCTGTAAACTTTTTTAAATCTTTAAATCAAACCCAATTCAATGCAAAAAATTTTAATTGTAGAAGACGAAAAAGCCATTGCCGGAGTTCTGGAAAACATCCTGAAAGAAGAACTTCCCGACTACGAATTTGTACTTGCGGAAGACGGTTTGGAAGGTTATAAACACATCGAAAAAGACGATTTTGCCTTAATTATTTCCGACATCAAAATGCCCAAACTTTCGGGAACCGAACTCCTGAAACAAAGTTTAAATTTGAAACCCGACCTCACGTTTATCATCATTTCCGGACACGCCGACATCGATTCCGCAGTGTCTGCACTGAAAGACGGTGCCTACGATTTTATTTCAAAACCGATTGACATCAACCGATTGATTACCAGCGTGAAAAATGCTTTGGACAAAAGAAACCTCGCCACAGAAAATAAAAATCTCAAGAAAAAAGTCAGCAAAAAATACCAAATGATCGGCGAAAGCGATGCGCTGAAAAAAATTCAGGAAATGATAGAAAAAGTGGCAACTTCCGATGCCCGCGTTTTAATTACCGGACCAAACGGAGCAGGGAAAGAACTCGTGGCACACGCTATTCACGCACAAAGCGACCGCTCGAAAGGTCCGATGATTGAAGTAAATTGTGCCGCAATTCCTTCGGAACTTATTGAATCCGAATTGTTTGGACACGTGAAAGGAAGTTTTACGGGAGCCATAAAAGACAAACAAGGAAAATTTGAACTCGCCGACAAAGGCACGATTTTCCTCGATGAAATCGGAGATATGAGTTTGATTGCGCAAGCAAAAGTTTTGAGAACATTGCAAGAAAACAAAGTTTCGCCGGTCGGGAGCGACAAAGAAATAAAGGTGGATGTGCGCATTTTGGCGGCAACCAACAAAAATATGCAGAAAGAAATCGAAGCCGGACGTTTTCGCGAAGACCTTTATCATCGCCTTTCCGTGATTGAAATCTACGTTCCGCCGTTAAGCGAAAGAAAAGAAGATATTTCGCTTTTGGTAAAACATTTTGCAAACGCCATCGGCGATGAATACGGCACTGCTCCGAAAAAATTCAGCGATGAAGCCATAAAAACTTTGGAATCTTTTTCGTGGACGGGAAATATCCGCGAACTCCGAAATGTGGTGGAACGATTGATCATTCTCGGCGAAAATCCGGTTTCAAAAGAAGACGTTGCAAATTTTGTGAGAAAGTAACAAAAAGCAACAGGCGATAAGCCGCAAGCAGTGAGCAATAAACGTAATTCGTGATTTTTAAACCTTGAATTTTTGAACTTTGAACTCTAAATTTCTCAACCCCGACTACACCAAAGAAACCCTGAAACTCGCATTACCGGTGATGCTGACGCAAGTGGGGCAGGTTTCCGTGAATTTAATCGACAACATCATCGTCGGGAAACTGTTGGGTGCAAAAGCGTTGGCTTCGGTTTCGTTGGGAAATGCCGTATTTTTCTCGATTTTTATTTTGGCAATGGGATTTTCATTCGCCATTCCGCCGTTGGTTTCGGAGGCACATTCGCAGAAAAACGATGAAAAAATAAATTCGGTTTTTCGGCACGGTTTCGTCATCAATATGTCCATCGGAATTTTCCTGATGATTCTTCTGTTGCTCGGTTTGCCGCTACTTTACAAAATGGATCAGCCGCAAGACATCATTCCGGACACTTCCAAATTCCTTTTCATTATGGCGTTCAGCATGATTCCGTTTATGGCGTTCCAAACTTTGCGCGAAGTTTCCGAAGGTTTGGGTTTTACCATCGGCGTTACAAAAGCCACGATTATTGCAAATGTTATCAACATTATTTTAAATTATACTTTCATCAAAGGACTTTTCGGATTTCCGCAAATGGGCGTTCAAGGTTCTGCTTTGGCAACGCTAATCGCCAGAATTTGCATGCTCGGATTGCTGTATTTCGTTTTATTAAAAGAAAAAAAGACGAGAAAATACATCCGCGAATTTTCATTAAAAATAAAAGGATTTTCGGAAAAAATGTTTAAAACCATGCTGAAACTCGGCTTTCCGACAGCCTTGCAAATGTTTTTTGAAATCACCGCTTTTTCGGTGGCAGCCTTTATTTGCGGATTGGTTTCTGCGAAAGACATCGCTTCGCATCAAATTGCGTTGAGTATGGCGAGTTTTACATTTAATTTTTGCATCGGATTCAGCGTGGCTTCCACAGTGATGATCGGCAGAAAACTTGGCGAAAGAAATTTTACGGAACTCCGAAAAGCCGGAATCAACAATCTGAAAATCGCGTTTCTTTTTATGGCGATGTGCGGATTGATTTTGATTTTCGGACGCGATTTTTTCCCTGCCGTTTTCACCAAAAAAGAAGATGCAGACGTGATTGCTTTGGCTTCAAAATTATTGATTATCGCTGCATTATTCCAACTTTCAGACGGGATTCAGGTAACGGCTTTGGGTGCTTTGCGCGGTTTGCAAGACGTGAAAATCCCGAGCATTATTACATTTATTGCGTATTGGCTCATCACAATTCCGTTCGGATATTTGCTTTGTGTAACGTTTAAAATGGGTGCTTTCGGAATGTGGATTGCGCTGGGTTCCGGACTCACGATTTCCGCAATTCTATTGGTTCGGCGGTTTTTGAAGATTTCTGAAAAATCAGGAATCAGGTAATCAATTAAAAACCAATTTGTACATTGATAGATTTACATAATTTCATAACTTTGTATCCCGATTTTAAACAGAAAATATGGAAACCATAATAGAAAATCCACCGCTAAACGAAGCACAATTATTTATTCTGCAAACCCTTGCTCTAACTAAAGGGAAACAAGAAAAAGAAGAATTGACATCCTTATATCTTGATTATATTCAACGAAAAATGGATATAGAGATGGACAGATGGTGGAAAGAAAATGATATGACCGTTGAAAAATTCGAGGAAATGTGTAGCAATCTGCATTACCGAACTCCTTACAAATGAAAATTGTTCTCGACACGAATTGTTTAGTGAGGATTTTACCTAAAAAATCTCCATATTATTGCTTGTGGGAAGCATTTTTGTGCAACGAGTATGATTTATGCTATACGACAGACATACTTCAAGAGTATGAAGAAATTTTGTTGCGTTTTTATTCTCCGAAAATTGCTGAATTTACCATAGGAACGATATTAAAATCTCTGAATACTTTTCAAATTACACCATATTATAAATGGAATTTAATTTCCGCCGACTACGACGACAATAAGTTTGCAGATTGTGCTATTAGTGCAGGCGCAGATTATCTCGTAACAAACGATCGCCATTTCGATATATTGAAATCTCTTTCCTTTCCTTCGATAAAAGTTGTTGATATAGAGACGTTTAAAAGGATATTGATAAAGTAATAATTTCATAACTTTGTATCCCGATTTTAAACAGAAAATATGGAAACAATCGCACAAATTCACTGTTTAAAAAAGTTCGCGACGCTTTATTGTAAATAGATTAAATTAGAAATTATGGGACTATTTGATTTCTTTAAAAAAGATAAAAAAGAAAAGACAATCACAAATTCTATCGGAGAATTTACGTTTTTAAAGATTCACGGAGAAAATCAATGGAAAGGAATTATAAATTCAAAAATCAATGATAAGATTGAAGTTCTTTTTCCAATGGAAAATGAAAATATTTCGACATATCAAATCGAATATTTTAAGAGAATAGAAAACGCTTGGGATTCAATATTCAAGCAACTTTTAACAATGAAACCGAATATGGATTTCAAAGATTATAAAGTAACAAGTATGCTTATTCCCGACCAAGAAAACGAAGTTTATGATATGGATGCCGAAATTGTTTTACAAAAAGGCGAAAACATATTTTCCTTAATTTTGGAAGACCTGAATTTAGATGAAGTTATAGAAGATTGAATAAAAATCCTATGCAATATTCCCCAAATTTGTAAAACTTTTAAACCTTAAACATTGAATTTTTGAACTTTGAACTTTGAATTTTTGAATTACAGAAAAGAATGGAAATAAAAGAAATATTCAACACTATGAACTACGGTCCCGCTCCTGAAAGCGCAGCTCCGGCTGTGGATTTTTTGGAAACACACAACAGAAATTTCGACCTTTTCATCAACGGCGAATGGACGAAATCCAACTCGAAAAAACACGCCGAAGTTCACAATCCGGCAAACAAAGAATTTTTGGCGAAAATATCCGAAGCCGACGAAAAAGACGTGGACAAAGCCGTGAAATCCGCAAAAGAAGCCCTCCCAAATTGGACGAAAATCGGAGGTTTTGAACGCGCAAAATACCTTTACGCCATCGCCAGACAAATCCAAAAAAACTCCAGACTTTTTGCCGTTTTGGAAACGATGGACAACGGAAAACCCATTCGCGAAACCAGAGATATCGACATTCCCGTCGCCATTCGGCATTTTTATCATCACGCAGGCTGGGCAAAATTGATGGACACGAAATTGAAAAATTATAGGGAAGTCGGCGTAATCGGACAAATTATCCCCTGGAATTTTCCTTTGATGATGCTCGCTTGGAAAGTGGCTCCGGCATTGGCTGCGGGAAATACCGTAGTTTTAAAACCCGCCGAATACACTTCGCTCACCGCTTTGCTTTTTGCGGAAATTTGCGAAAAAATCGGGCTTCCAAAAGGCGTTTTCAATGTGATTACGGGAAAAGGAAGCGTAGCCGGAACCGCTTTGGTCAATCATAAAGACGTGAATAAAATCGCGTTCACGGGTTCTACGGAAGTCGGGAAAATCATCCGAAAACAAATCGCCGGAACAGGTAAAAAAATATCTTTGGAATTGGGCGGAAAATCGCCGTTCATCGTGTTTGAAGATGCCGATATGGATTCCGCAATCGAAGGTGTGGTTGATGCGATTTGGTTTAATCAAGGGCAAGTTTGCTGCGCCGGTTCCCGACTTTTGGTTCAAGAAAGCATCGCCGAAAAATTTTATGACAAATTAAAAAAGAGAATGCTCAAATTGCGTGTCGGAAATCCTTTGGATAAAGCCGTAGATATGGGAGCAATCGTGGATAAAAGTCAAATGAAAACCATTGACAAAATGGTGAAAACAGGTATTGCCGAAGGCTGCAAAATTTTTCAAAACAATCATATTCCGAAAGACGGATATTTTTATCCGCCGACTTTATTCACCGATGTTCCGACAGCCTCCGTAATCGCAAATGAAGAAATTTTCGGACCGGTTTTGGTGGCGATGACGTTCCGCTCTCACAACGAGGCTGTGGCTTTGGCAAACAATTCTAAATACGGATTAGCCGCTTCCATTTGGACGGAAAATATCAATCTTGCGCTCGATATTGCCCCAAAAGTGAAAGCAGGAAGCGTTTGGATTAATTGCACCAATCAGTTTGATGCGTCTGCCGGATTTGGCGGCTACAAAGAATCCGGTTTTGGACGAGAAGGCGGAAAAGAGGGACTTTACGAATATATGAAAGCCAAAATTGATGATGAATTTTCATCAAAACCAATCGTTCCGAAAACGGTGAAATCTCCGATTAAAAAAGATAAAAATTATTTTGAAGACATCGACAGAACTGCAAAAATGTATATCGGCGGAAAACAAGCGCGACCCGACGGCGGCTATAGTTTTGAAGTGAAAAATGCTTTCGGAGAATACATCGGCGAGGTTTCGGAAGGCAACAGAAAAGACATCCGAAATGCAGTGGAAGCGGCTCACGCGGAAAAATCGTGGACGGGAATGACGGGGCACGCCAGAGCACAAATTTTGTATTACATCGCAGAAAATTTGGCGATTCGCTCCGAAGAATTTGCGGAAAGAATTGCGGAAATGACGAACCAAAGCCTTGAATCTGCGCGCGAAGAAGTGGAAAAATCTGTCGAGAGAATTTATACCTACGCCGCTTTTGCCGATAAATATGACGGCAACGTTCATTCCACCGTTCAGCGAATGGTAACTTTGGCAATGCCCGAACCTGTCGGCGTTTTGGGGATTGTTTGCCCCGATGAAAATCCGTTGTTGGGTTTTATTTCGACCGCGATTCCCGCGATTTCGATGGGCAATAAAGTCGTTGTCATTCCGAGCGAAAAACATCCGTTTTCAGCCACCGATTTCTATCAAATTTTGGAAACTTCCGATGTTCCGGGCGGCGTTGTAAACATCGTAACCGGACGCAAAAACGAACTCGCCAAAGAACTTTCAAAACATTACGATGTGGACGGAATCTGGTATTTCGGAACGAAAGAATCTTGCAAAGACATCGAATTTCTATCCTCCGAAAATATGAAACGCACTTGGCTAAATTTCGGAAAATACAGAAATTGGCTCGACACCGAACAAGGCGAAGGCGAAGAATTTTTGCGGCACGCCACAGAAATTAAAAATATTTGGATTCCGTATGGAGCGTAGGGTTGCTGTTGGCTGATGGCGATTGGCTTGTCGCGCTGAATGAAGTTTTTGGCTTAAGAAAGAATTTTGCGAGATTATTTTAAAAAAAATATTCATTAAGAATTAAGATGCAAAATATAAAAGTTATCGTTTTTCTGATAGTTATTCTAAATTCTTGCCAAACTACCGACAATTATTTTAGAAAAATCAATAAAAATATAAATGACTTCCATGAAATTATCAATTATATTGACGAAAGAAAGATATTTACCAAAATGGATTCTGTGGTTTTAAGCGGTAGTGATATGTCATTTACTTTAAATTCTAAATGTGTGTATTATGAAAATTCTAACATAAAATATTCTGAATCTATGAAAGAAAATAGCGATAAATCTGTACCTAAAAATGACAGCGTTATAAATGAATTTATGAAGAAATATAAGTTAGATAGAATATGTTTTGAAAAAAGGAAAGATACATCATATTATCATAAAGTTATTCATTTTCATAAAGATCATAATCCGATTTTTGGAGTTTGTAAAAATATTGATTATGATTTCGGGAATAGTCCTTTAAGAAATAGAATAGAAAATGGCATGAAAAAAGAAAAAAGTTATAGATATAAAACAATGGATAATCTTTTTATATATAGCATTAATAAAAAACCTGCCTTTGGAGAGTAGGGAACAATTCACTCCCGTACGAATCTTTTGTATGGTCACCGCTCCCGCACGAATCTTTCGTGTGGTCATTACAAAAAAAATCTACGAAAAATCTGCGGGAAACGGAAAAATAACATTTAAAGATTTAGAGTTCATCAAATACCATGAGAAAAGTATTAATCATATTTATTTCACTTTTTTTATTTCATCATATAAACTCACAAACAATAATTAGTGGTATTTATGATGGAGACAAAAACCTGTACATTACAAATGATAAAACCCTTTGGATAGATTTTTTTCAAGACGGAATTGCAAGAATTTCAAAAGACGGATTTATGGGATTGATGAATACGAAAGGAAAAATCCTGTGTCCACCGAAATACGATATGATTTATGATTTTGAAAATGATGTTGCAAAAGTGGGATTAAACGGAAAATTCGGATTAATTAATAAAAACGGAAAAGAATTGATAATTCCGCAATTTGAAAATATAGAAAAAGTCAATCAAAATTTATACATCATAAATCAAAAAGAAAATAAAAACGAATACGGTATTTTAAAAAGCGACGGTTCTTTTTTAACGAATATAAAATATCCAAAATTGCAGGTAACCAAAGACAAAACCATTATTTATGATGATGGAAAAAATATAGGTTTAATTGATTTGAATACGGGAAAAGAAATGCCGGTTTTTGAATATGAAAATGGCGGATATGCAAGAATTATCGGAGCATTGGAATATAATAACGGATTGACGATAACGTATAAAAAAACGGATAATTCTGTTTTATATGGATTTATGGATGAAAATTTTAAAACCGTAATCGAACCTCAATACGATTGGGTAAAACCTTTTGAAAACGGCTACGCATCGGTTGAAAAAGATAATAAATGGGGCGTGATTGACACTTTTGGAACATCAATACTTCCACCTGATTTTGAATCTGTTCAAATTTTGGAAAATCATAAATTTTTAGTTCGGAAAAATGGAAAACTCGGAGTTTTGAATAGTGATAATCAAATACTTATACCTTTAATTTATAATTCTCAAAATAAACAAAAGGCAATCGGCAAACCGGAACAATCTATACTTTCGCCGAGTTTTAAATCTGTTAAAATGTTGGAGGATGATAAATTTTCATATCAAGAAACCAAAAAGTTTGGAGTTTCGGACATCAATATTAATGTATCAATCTGGGGGAAAATCCCTCGCCTTTAGGCGACGGCTTTAGCAAAAATAAGATTATCTTTGTGAGATGCAACATTATCGGAAGACCTCTCATACGACGTACGATTGTA
>JAITMJ010000107.1 GCA_031277475.1 Flavobacteriaceae bacterium | reverse complement strand
TACAATCGTACGTCGTATGAGAGGTCTTCCGATAATGTTGCATCTCACAAAGATAATCTTATTTTTGCTAAAGCCGTCGCCTAAAGGCGAGGGATTTTCCCCCAGATTGATACATTAATCGGCAACATTGAGATACCGCCTCTCAATACCCATTTCGGATGTATCAATGCTGCCAATTCCAATCCGAAACCGGAAGTTCCGAGCAGTTCAATGCCGACTGAAAAGTGTTTGGATTTAATTGAATCCATTGTTTGAATGTTCAGTGAATCCCGCACTTGGGCATTGGTATTTGCAAAGCAAAACAATCCGCAGGAAAAAATAAAAATATTTGTTTTTTTCATGATGTTATTGGTACAGGCTAATAATCCTGTGTAAAAGAATTTTTTCATTGTAATAAAAATTTGTTATTTTTTTTCTGTTGCAAAGTTAAAGCGGGAATATGCCTCGTCATCTCATATAAAAATATGATTTTTAGGAAACGGAAAAAAAATCATATAAGATATGGAGAGTTTTTTTTGACTTTGGCTAATACGATTTCTGTTTATTTCTGATTTTCCATTACGAAAACTTAAATCCCGCGCAACTCATAAAAAAGCAGACTCACAAAAGTGAGCCTGCTTTCAAATTATAGAATTATATGTATCTATCTATCAGCCAATCGCTATTAGCCATCAGATAAAAACATACTACTCTTTAATCACTTTAAAGGATTCCACTTGTCCGTTCGCAAGTTTCGCGGTTACAATATAAACGCCTGCAGCCAATCTGCTTACATTTATTTGTCCGTTTGTAACTTTGGAAACCGTCATTACTTTCTGACCGGCAACATTGAATACTTCTACATTTTCTACTTTCTGTTTGGATGTAATATTTAATACATCTTTCACAGGGTTTGGATAGTAAGTTAAGCCGGAGCTTACAACATCGTTTACTGCCATCACCTCACAAGTTGCATCAAGTGTCCAAATACTTTCAAAGAGACCGGGAACATCGGTACTTGTAATCGGTATATATGGATTACCTTCGTTTGACACATAATTGTTAGTCGTAGGAGATCCTGCTACATATTGATAGCCTGCCCAGAATATGTTTGTATTGTTCGCGGAACGTCCGGTTACTGCAATCCAATATCTGGTGTCTGTAGATTCCGTTGGTAGCACATAACTTCCCAAATCTAATGTTACATAGAAAGTAGGGAAACCTCCAAAAGTCAAAGGACCTTGCACGATGCTGGTCGGTGTCAATCCTGGGAGAGAATGGATTTCTGACCCCGGGGTATTAGCATTACTGTCTAAAATAGAAACATCAAACGTGGTGTAATTTTGGAAATTCTGTTGTTGTACCAATAGGACTTTTATGGAATTCATTGTAGTTTCTGTGTTCGCAGGAACAAAGAAGTCATTGGCTACTGCGCGGTAAAGACCGAGAGTAGGGTTGTCAATGATTGAACTTGCCAACGAGAAAGCACCGTTAAAGTCTTGGTTGCAAGCACCGCCCGGAGGAGGATTTCCGTCGGTTACATTCACGGTGTAGTCTTCAATTTCTCCGTAGAAATAAGGTACGCAAGGATTTGGAGCCGCATCGTATTGAAGCATTACTCTCATTAAAGTATTGCCCGGCAACGCATTTGCAGGAACGGCAATATTGCCCGTAAGCGTTATAAATCCTCCTACATCTACTCCTAATATATATTCTTCTCCCGGATCGTTGAGCGTTCCGTTTTGATCCCAGTCTATAAATACGGATACGTACTCGGATGAATCAGAATCAATGGTTACGGATATTGGCACGGAAGTTCCGGCGGTTACGTTTGCCACTTGGGAAGTATAATCATTTGGTGGTCCTGCATCTCCTCCGGTGGTGTTATCAATTCCGGCAAAAGTAACATTTTGAATATATTCAAAACTTGCATCTTGGGTAGCAGGATTACACGGTGCCGGCGGTGGATCTATATGTTCGCAATACAATTTGAATACTGCATCTAATCCATCTACATTCGGTGTCCACGGACCGTTAGACACGCTGCCATGAATAGGCTCTCCTATGGTTCCGGTCGGGGTTCCTTCCCAGAATACGCCACCTGTTGCTCCACCCGGTGCTACTGCTGTCGGTTGTATCCAATACGATGTTCCTGCGGCACCTCCCGTGAAATTCAAATCTACATCCACATAGATTTTGTATATATTATATATGCCGTACGGAGCTAAATATACTTGCTCATAAGGAACCAATCCGGTAACTTGATCTACTATCGTAGTTCCGGGCGATCCTCCATTATCATTATAAATCGTGAATCCTATAGATTCTACTGATCCAAGCGCCAATACCGTATTCATCTCTATGGTTTTGATGTTTAGGGTTTCGCCCGCGGATACAAAGAAGTCGTCTGCATTTCTAAAAGTTGTACCTGATCCTATTTGCACGGCAGAAGGACCAAAACCCGGAGGGCTGTCGTTTCCTTGTCCGCAATCAGGACCGCCGGTTGCTCCGCCGGTTTCACATTGTCCGGTTAAGAGCATTACTCCTTCCAATGTTTGTGATTGTGTACCTGCGTCATATATTATTGCCCAAGTTGCTCCTCCATCTAAAGTTTGATACATCACATCAGTTCCATTGCTTGTATAAAGCGATGATACCCAGAAAGCAATTCCTGATGTAGGCGGTGCGTTCATTCCAAGCCCTACCCAATAGTCTGTTCCTGCAGTGCCTCCATCAAACAGATACGGCGTAGGCAGTGTAATTTCTATTGTGTAGCGTGGATAGCCTGCAAGCGTTCCGTTTGGTATTGCATTTACCGCTACTCCGGAAATAACATCCATTTCTGCTCCAATTCCTCCGGCAGGGTTGTCTTCATGTAGATAAACCGTTGCTGTGGTCGGAGTATAAGGATTAAGATTATCTCCCAAGAAGTCTATGGTTATTTTTTCTAATGTAAATGTTTCGTTTGCATTTACATGGAAGTCATTAGCACCTCTATAATCTGCCGATCCGTTGTTAATAATACTAACAGCAGTATTCGGAGCACCTGTGAACGTTTGGGTACAAGGCGTACTGCCGGTTCCACCGCTACCATCGGTTGCCATGATTTCTACTTCCCAGCCTGTATGGTCTACTACCGTTGAAGCATTAAACACAAAAGTAAAAGAACCTGACGCAGCCGTAAAAACTCCCGATCCGTTTAAAGCAATCATGCCGGCAAGTGTATCGGTATTGGCATTTGTGTTGCTGTCATAGATTAGGGTTCCTGAGGCATCAGTTCCATCGTAAATTTTTAATTGGTCAAAAGTGCCAAATAAATCAAGTACATGGAATTCAATTTCAGATACACCCGACAAAGTAGTGGTGGTTATACAGCCGCAATTTTTGTAATTTCCGGGAAGTTCAGTACCATTTTCTCCCCCGGGGTTTAAGCCTCCACCGCCCGGTCCGCCGGTATCATAAAAGAAATCTCCCACAGCCGGAGTAAACGTTTCGGTTGCTCCGGGAGTTGGAGTAAATTCTACCAATAACGGATTTGGATTACCAACACTTGTTCCGGTATTTTGGCTTTTATCAAACATTTTTGACGTTGCCAATGCCTGATTAATTTCATTCTGCTCGGCAGCAATCTGTTGCTGCGTCGTTATTTGATTTTCCTTGTGGGAAGTCAAATCTACCAGACTCGCCGCATGTGGAACTTGCGAGAGCCCAAACAGGGGAATCAAAATCCCCATCATAGTTAGTAAAAATTTTTTCATATTCTATATTATTTAAAAATTAATTGTCTCAAATATAAATATTTTTTTTAAATAAACAAGAAATAAGTTTCGGGGTTACTAAGTTCGAGGTTCGGGAGTAAAGACTTTAAATTTTTGTCAAAGATTTTCTTGCATTTCTGCATTTCCAAGTCTAAGAAACTTATGCTCTTTCCACAATTATCGGGATGGAAATTCTGTAGAGTACCCATCCGAAGAAAAATAATATTATGGAAACTATGAAAATTCCAATCAGATATGGCAAATTATCAAAACCGGCGCCTACGGCAAAATTTCTTGTGGTATTAATGATTGGCGACAATGGATTGATGTCTAAAAACTTTTGCAATGGTTTGAATTTTGCCGTTTTGTAAATCACCGGCGTCACATACATCATAAAAGTAAGTCCCATTGGAATCACTCGCCCGATATCTTTGAAAAAATAGGTGATTGGAAATATGAAAAATCCGATAGAAATTCCGAAAAATATGGTAAATAAAATCATTACCAAAAACATAAGAAAATTAAATCCCGGATTTATTTTATAAAAAATAAGTACCACAATTACAATAATCAATTGGATGCCTATCGACCAAAATTGATTCAAGATACCGCTTACAATTGAGGTTTCTTTTGCAATATTTTGGGTTTTAAAAAATTGCATAAAATTTTTAGTTTGTGTACTCGGGAGATTGATACAGTTGGTAAAAATTCCCCAAACCATCGTTCCGAGAAATACGAACAGCGGATACGGCATTCCCGTGTCGGAAATTTGCACCACTCCCGTCAAACTCAAAAAAGCCCAAATAATGGCATTGGTAAACGGCAAAATAAACGCCCACAAAATTCCGAGAAAAGATGCTCTGTATTCTGCTTTTCGGTCTCGGATGAAAATGGTTTTCGCCAAAGACCATGAGTGACGCAAATCTCGAAACATTTCTTTCAAAAGTTGCGAAAATTTCACATGGCTATTGTCCGAGGTATATATTATTACTTTCATAAAAAAAATTAAATTAATGATTTTTGAAAATGAGATATTTTCGCCAAAAATAAAGATATTAAAAATATTGGAACATAAAGTCTTATCTCATACAAATTGCCTGTATAAACACAAAATACAATGTAAGGCAAAGATAAAATATGAAAAATGATAATGTTTTTTGAGGCGGTTTTGTCTTTTGCCGTCAGAATGCCGAACATGAAAAACACAACCCAAAATCCGATTCCGAGAATGTTTCTGGTATATGTGAAATTTTCAGTAAAGCGACTGAAATTTATAATCGTAAAACTTCCGTAAATCAATCGTAATCCTGTATAAACAAAGAGAAAAATGAAAATCATCCATCCAATCGAAATGATGGTTTTCTTCCCGAATTTGTATTTTGGAAACAATAATGTTGCCGCCAAAGAAATTTCAAGTGCCGAACTTTCCCTTGTCATCGTAGAAAAAGAAAGAATTAACAATAATAAAACAAGGTTTTGGGTTGAAAAATTTTCTAAATATTTAATGAAAACAAGAAAAAATAAAAACGTCCAAAAATAACTCAAACAATCGTAAGGAACTAAAACAAACTGCGACAAACAAATCGTGAAAACGGAAACAGCAATCAATAGTAATTTTTCGGAATTTTCTATAATAAACAATTTTGTTTCAAGGATTAAAACCATCACAACTGCCGATAAAATAAGGAAGAATGTATTGACAAAATAATACGCCAAAAGCATATTTTTCTCCGCAACATCATCCCAAAAATAAGTTTTCAAGATGATTTCATATCGAGAATTTTCCAACAATTCATACACCCAAATAAAAATTGAGATTCCCAAAAAGCGGTATTGATAAACGCCGGAAGTGTATTGCTCTTTGAAGTTTTCGTAATTCAGAAGCGGATAAGAGTAAATATTTCCAAAAGCAATATAAGTAAAAATGCTCACAACAAAAGCCAAAAGCACAGCAAAAGATATTTTCGCGAAAAGATTGATTTTCATCTGTTTATATTTTATTTTTTTTCAGCGGTCAGATGGAACACTTTGTACAATCATTTGCCTCTGTCACTTTTATTGTTTTCAATGGAATCGGTCTCGTTCTTAAAAACGAGATTCCTCGATTTGTTTGTGTGTCAATATTTTGTCATGCGTGTTTCATTTATTTGGTATGAATTTTAAAATGTTTTGATCATCACATTTTCAAATTATCAAATTATCAAATTTATCTCATTACCACATTCTTCAAATATTCCCCATATCCGCTTTTGCCGTATTTTTCGGCGGCAGACAGAAGTTGGTCTCGGTTGATGAAACCTTTTTTGTAGGCAATTTCTTCGATGCACGAAATTTTGAAGCCTTGTCTTTTTTCCAAAACTTTTACAAATTCCGACGCTTCGTGCAGGGAATCGAAAGTTCCGGTGTCCAACCAAGCCGTTCCTCGCGACATTACGCCGACTTCCAATTCGCCTTTTTCTAAATAAATTTTATTGATGTCCGTGATTTCCAATTCGCCTCTCGCCGATGGTTTCAGGTTTTTGGCGTGTTCCACTACGGAATTGTCGTAAAAATACAATCCCGGAACGGCGTAATTGGATTTCGGATTTTTGGGTTTTTCTTCGATGGAAACGGCTTTTTGATGTTCGTCAAACTCTACAACGCCGTATCTTTCAGGGTCGGAAACTTGATACGCAAACACGCAACCGCCTTTCACATTGGTTTTGCTTAAAAGCAACTGAGGCAAACCGGTTCCGTAGAAAATATTATCGCCCAAAACCAAAGCCACAGAATCTTTGCCGATGAATTCTTCGCCCAAAATAAACGCTTGCGCCAAACCATCGGGCGACGGCTGAACTTTGTAACTGAATTTGCAACCGATTTGCGAGCCGTCTCCCAGAAGTTTTTTAAAAGATGCTTCGTCGTGCGGTGTGGTGATGATTAAAATTTCACGGATTTCCGCCAACAGCAAAATCGAGAGCGGATAATAAATCATTGGTTTGTCGTAAATCGGCATCAGTTGCTTGCTCACGGCAATCGTCAGCGGATATAGTCTCGTTCCGGAACCTCCGGCTAAAATAATACCTTTCATTTTTTTTTAAGTGATGAAGTGATGAAGTGATGGGGTTATGTTGTTGGGATTTTTGATTTAATTGCAAGTATAAGTTTAGACAACATTATTCGGATAAATTTGATTTTATTGTTTAATTCTTCTGTATTTTTTATATAATTCAAGGTTGATGATATTTCGATTTGTGTTTCAAGTTCGGCGAGCGATCCCAATGCCACATATAAAAATTGTATAAGTTCTTTATTTCCCTTGCGTGCAAAACCTTCGGCAATATTGGATGGTATGGAAATCGCGCATCGTCTGATTTGTGAAGTAAGCGCAAAATCTTCCCGACTTGGAAAATTTCCCGTTACGGTATAAATATCTTTTACCAACTCCATAGATTCCTGCCAAACTTTTAAATCCTTATGCGATTTTATTTTTTCCATTTTAATAACTTTATAACTCCATCACCTCATCACCTCATCACCTCATCACTTCATAACCTAAAAATACTGTTTTTCATAGTATTTTTGATAATCTCCGGAAGTTACATTTTCCAACCATTCTTTGTTTTCGAGGAACCAATCGATGGTTTGCGAAAGCCCTTGCTCGAAAGTTACGCTCGGTTTCCAATCGAGATTGCGTTTCAGTTTTGTAGCGTCTATCGCATAGCGTTTGTCGTGTCCCGGTCTGTCTTTCACAAAAGTAATTAATTTTAAAGAATAGCCTTCGGGTTTTCCGGTTTTTGCGTCCACTTGTTTGATGAGTTCTTTCACCAAATCTATATTTTGCCATTCGTTCCAGCCGCCGATATTGTAGGTTTCGCCGGTTTTTGCTTCGTGAAAAATTTTGAAAATCGCTTTGGCGTGGTCGATTACAAAAAGCCAATCGCGCGTATATTTTCCATCGCCGTAAATCGGCAGCGGTTTTTCATTAATGATGTTAAAAATGCAAAGCGGAATCAGTTTTTCCGGAAAATGGTTCGGACCGTAGTTGTTGGAACAATTTGAAATGATGAACGGCAAACCGTAAGTATTTCCATAAGCGCGAACAAAATGGTCTGAAGCAGCTTTGCTTGCGGAATACGGAGATTTTGGATCGTAGGCGGTTTCTTCGGTGAAAAATCCGGTTTCGCCCAAAGCACCGTAAACTTCGTCTGTGGAAACGTGATAAAAAAGATTTTTTCTTGCTTCGTCCGGAAAATTTCCGTGCGTGTGTTCGGGATTCAAAGTCCAAAATTCTTTACAAAGATTCAGCAAATTTGCAGTTCCGAGAACATTGGTATTGATGAAAGCGTTTGGGTCGGTAATGCTTCTGTCCACGTGAGATTCCGCCGCGAGATGAATGACGGCTTCAGGATTGTATTTTTCAAAAATTTTTCTCAGTTCTTCCGGTTTTGTGATGTCGGCTTTTTCAAAAACGTAGTTTGGAAAATGTTCGATGTCTTTCAAGTTTTCGAGATTTCCGGCATAAGTCAGCGCATCGAGATTGATGATTTTCGTTTGCGGAAGGTTTTTCACAAACTCTCGGACTACGTGCGAACCGATAAATCCGGCACCGCCGGTGATGATGATGTTTTTCATTTTTTAGACAAACTTTGAGAAAAATTCATTCTGCGAAAATACAAAAAGTTGCAGACAGCATTTTCCACATTGCGTCTGACCTCAGGCTAAACGCATTAAAAAATGTTAACCCACCGCCTTTTTTTATCGCAAGGCTCGCAAGGTTTAATTTTCTTTTTTTTCGAAAACGCAAAGGCATTTTATTTAACAAAGGCTTGCGTTCTCTTAATATGTTTTTTCATTTGCCGAG
>JAITMJ010000091.1 GCA_031277475.1 Flavobacteriaceae bacterium | reverse complement strand
ACATTGGCTAATATAGGTTCCGTGCTTATATTCTGCAATAAATGTATATTGATTTTCTGTTACTTTTTGCATTTCTACTATGATTTCTCCACTCCCCCACTAATCTTTCATTTGATTTCCAAACCTTACCGAAATCCAGCGTTAATCATTTGCAGATTTTGGTTTCCGGGGCATAACACATTGGCGTTCAGTTGGTTTAAAGGAATGTTTGTGGTGTTTAGAATTTGGTGCAAATCTCTTGGATTTCTGTCGATAAAGAGTAAACCGGTCAGGACTTCTTGTTGAGATTCGGCTCTTTTTAAAGCGGTAATGGCAGAGAGTCGGTTTTCGGGATTCCAGTCGTGTTCTAATTTTCGCAGTTGCAATGCGCTGCCGTCGTGCAGTTCTATCATCGCGAGTTCGCCTTCGGCGTAGGATTTGGAAATGGGTTCCATCATCGGTACATAATCGGTTTGTCCGGTGCAGGCGGCGTGTTCTCGCACGAATTGATAGGATTTTGTGGAGCCGAGATTGTTGTTAAAAGTTACACACGGGGAAACAATATTTAAAAAAGCAAATCCGGGATGATGAATGGCGGCTTTCAAGAGAGGCAACAATTGCTCTTTATCTCCCGAAAAACTTTGAGCCACGAAAGATGCGCCCAATTCAATCGCCAAACTTGCCAAATCAATAGGCGGAAACGGATTCACGCTGCCGCTTTTGCTGATGGAACCTACATCTGCAGTCGCCGAATCTTGACCTTTCGTCAAACCGTAAACGCCGTTGTTCATACAGATATAAACCATATTCAGATTTTTACGAATCACGTGAACAAACTGCCCCATTCCGATGGATGCGGAATCGCCGTCGCCGGAAACGCCGATATACAATAAATCTTTGTTGGCGAGATTTGCGCCCGTTGCTACCGCCGGCATTCGTCCGTGCACGGAATTGAAACCGTGAGAATTGCTCAAGAAATAAGCGGGTGTTTTGGAGGAACAGCCGATGCCGGACATTTTCGCCACTCGGTGCGGTTCTATGTCTAATTCAAAGCAAGCCTGCACAATGGCTGCGCCGATGGAATCGTGTCCGCAACCGGCACACAATGTGGAAATCACGCCTTCGTATTCGGCGGAAGTGTATCCTAATTTATTTTTGGGTAATTGCGGGTGTCTGAAAGATGGTTTAAAGAAAGTCATAATCGTTGAATTTTAAAGGTATTGTTTAATTAGTATATAAATTTATATTTTATTTTATGGATATGGAATTGCTTTGTCCAATTCTATCGGGTTGTAATATTTTTTTGTACGTTCTTGCGTTTGTTTTCTTTTTTGGTCAAATTGTTCGGGACTTGTTATTTGTTTACCGTCGATTTTTATAATCGCTCCACGCTTTAATGCTTCTTTTGGCTCAACAAAAGGATTATTGTAGTGTTCAATCATTTTTTTGTGGTATTGTTTTAAAGAAACCTTGATTGGACTTTCGCCATAATATGTTTCCAAAAAATCTGTTGTATCAAAGGTTTTGGGGAGATTTTTGCTTTTTATCAATGAATACTCGAAATCATTTTTATCATCCGAAAGTTCAAAAATTAATCCGGGCAAGCCTCGAAATTTATACGGACCTTCTTGAAACGGGATTTCCGTGCAAAACCAAGCCGTCCAATGCCGTTCGCCGTAATCGGTAATTGCTTTTTGTAAATGATATTCTTCCACGTTTTTGGTTTCGGGTTCCAATTTCCAATTTATCTTGTCTTTGGTTTCGATTACAAAATAATCGAATCCACCAAAAAGAAAATGTTTATTTTCAAACGTATTCGCTTTTCTTAATATTAATTGCTCGGATATTGAACCTGTTTGATGGTGTTCTCCGGTTTTCTTGCTTATGGAATCATATACTAAAAAATCATAATCGTAAAATTTCACAAAATCTTTATCAATATCCAAAACCATATTCATTTTTTCGGTTTCATCGCCCCATTTCATTTGCAGTTCGTAAATAAATCTGTGCGTTTGCGAAAAAATTATCCCAAACCACAGAATGAACAGAAATGTTGTGAGTTTTTTCATTTTTTATTTTCTTTTATCTTCAAATTTTTTTGCGGTAATTTGATTATTAAGATGATATTTTATTTACAATTTTAATTCTTCTTTTAATAATTTATAGATTTCTTGCCAAGGTTTTTTATAAAGTTCGTTTGTTTCATCGGCGAGTTCGGTATAAGTTTTTGATTTGTAGTATCTGTCTGCGGCTTCTGTTTCCGACAAGTCAAAATCTATCATTAATGTCTGTAATACATCGTTGTCTGTGTGAAAAATTTTACTGTCTATTTTTCCTTTTTGTAATTCTAATGCTTGTAGCGACTGCACTGTGCAAAAGCAAATTTGATGCGAAGGCGATTTGAATTTAAGGTCTTTTAAAAATTGTTCTTTTGTAATATTTTCTACTAAATAATCATCAATTCGAGTAGCAATATCATCATCTGCAACGGGTCCTTCGACTATATCGTAATCATGTAATTGTTGTTCTTCATTATTTTTTCTGTTAGGAATTACAAAATCAAACCATTCTTCCGTATATCCTTCAAAGCGCAACATTTTCAAATTCATTACTCGGCGAATGGATTCATCATATTCAAATTGGGTAACAAATCCTTTGTTTTGCTGTTTCTTACCCTTGCGCTTTGCCCAATATTCCGCTTGACTGCGAATGTTGGTAACATAAAATCCCCGTCCGAAATCTCTTCCTACTTCACACAACGACAAATTTATTTCGTCTATTTCAGTATAACTGCCGTGATATACTATCATTTCAAACCTCCATTTTTGTAACAGACTTCATACAAATCTCGTACTGCCCACATTGTATTATCCGTATGCAATGTCCACCAATGTTCATTTAAAAAATCCAAACCGCCATATTTTTCTAAATACAAATATGCTTTCTGTCGATTCATTTTATAAGCACGGGCAAATTTCGTAATCATAAATGCGATGTACAGCACTTTATTCTGTGTTTCTTTATCCAATTCGCGTTTTTGTGATAATGTTTCCATAATTTCTTACTTGCTTAAAACTCCACTTTTTCAAAAATATATTTTATTTTATCTTTGAAACAATGTCATCAGCCGTAATCGGCATTCCGGAATAGTTCAATACGGGAATCAGTTTATCGGGGTTTGCTCCCAATTCAATCAGCATCAAACTGCGCAATTGGGCATCTCTGTTTTGTTCCACCACATAAATTTTGTCGTGTTCCGCAATGAAATTTTCCACCGCTTGATTGAAAGGAAATGCTTTAATCCGCATCGCATCCAATTCTATTCCTTGTTCTTTCAAAAGATGTAAGGCTTCTTCGGCAGCATACATAGACGAACCGTAAAACAAAATTCCGGCGTTTGTCGTCTTTTTATCTTGATAAAATTCCGGTGTCGGAACTAATGTTTTTGCCGTTTCAAATTTGCGCAACAGGCGTTCCATATTTCGTTTGTATGCCTCGCTGTCTTCTGTGTATGCCGCATATTCATCTTTGGAGGAACCTCTTGTAAAATAAGAACCTTTGGTCGGATGAACGCCCGGAATTGTGCGGAAAGGAACGCCGTCTCCATCTACATCCATGTAGCGACCGTAGCGTTTTTCCAATTTATCCAAATCGTCTGCCGATAATACTTTCCCGCGATGATAAGTTTTAATATCTTCCCAATGAAAAGGGGCAGACATATAATCATTCATCCCTAAATCCAAATCGGAAAGCAACAAAATAGGCGTTTGCAAATATTCTGCGAGATCGAAGGCTTGAGCCGACATTTCAAAACATTCTTTGGGTGTAGCCGGAAAAAGCACGACGTGTTTGGTATCGCCGTGTGAAGCATAAGCCGCTTCCAAAACATCGCTTTGTTGCGTTCTGGTAGGCATTCCTGTGGATGGACCCGTGCGCTGAACATCAATCAACACAACCGGTATTTCCGCAAAATAAGCCAATCCGAGAAATTCGTTCATTAATGAAAGTCCGGGTCCGCTGGTGGCGGTAAATGAGCGTGCGCCGTTCCATCCTGCGCCAATGGCTGTTCCAATCGCAGAAAGTTCGTCTTCCGACTGCACAAACGCATAGTTTTTTTTGCCGGTTTCGGCGTCGATTCGGTATTTTAATCCGTATTTTTCAAACGCTTCTGCTACGGAAGTGGACGGCGTGATCGGATACCAAGCGCAAACGGTGGCTCCGCCGTAAACCGCGCCTAATCCGCAAGCGGTGTTTCCGTTAATCATAATCGCGTCTTTCACTAAATCTCTTCGTTCTACCCGCATATTCAGAGGATATTCAAAATGTTCTTTCACATAATCCACGCCCATTTGCAAGGCTTTGATATTGGGAGCAATCAATTTTTCTTTTCCTTTAAATTGATCTTGCAAAACGCTTTCCAGCACTTCAAATTCGATGTTCATCAAAGCGGATAAAGCACCTACATAAATCACATTTTTAAAGAGTTGTCTTTGTCGCGGATCTGTATAATTGGCGTTGGAAATATCCATCAGCGGAATGCCGAGATAGTGGATGTCTTCGCGGATGTATTCTTGATGTAAATGTCTGGAACTGTCGTACAAAAAGTAACCTCCGGGTTTCACGCAGGCTACGTCTTTCGCCATACTTTGCGGATTCATACAAACCATAAAATCCACGCCTTCTCGTCTGCCCAACCAACCTTTTTCGCTCACGCGAACTTCAAACCAAGTCGGCAATCCTTGAATATTAGACGGAAAAATATTTTTTGGCGTTACGGGAATTCCCATTCTGAAAATGGCTTTGGTAAAGAGAGTATTGACGCTTGCAGAACCCGTTCCGTTCACATTGGCAAAACGGATTACAAAATTATTTACCATTCCGGTATTTGTTTTTTCTGTTGATACAGATTGAGATTCGAGCATAAATTTAATTGTTTAAATATTTTAAAAAATCACTTTCAATATTAGGTGTTATAATTTTTCAGATGTTAAAAAACCTTATCCGCAGGCAATTTACCCTTATTTCCGAATAAACTTTTTGTTTCTTCGAGGATTATTTTTTTCCACTTTTGCCTCATTCATTTTTATTATTTTTAATGGAATCGGCCAATCCTTCGGATTTCCCCCTTCGGGGGACAGGGGGCTAATAAATCACTACCGGCGGAAGTGCGTTTTCGCCCATATTGTAGGCTTTGGTCACGTTGAAATAATGTTGCATCATATCCCAAGCGGAAGTCGGGCAACGTTCCGCACACAATCCGCAGTGCAAACAAACATTTTCATCTTTCACCATCACTCTGCCGGTGGCTACTTTGTCGGACACATATAAACTTTGTTCGGTATTCAGAGCGGGCATCGTCAGTTTTGCACGCAAATCCGTTTCGTTTTCTTCATTCGTGGTGAAGGTAATGCAAGCCGTAGGACAAACATCCACGCAAGCATCACATTCTATACATTTATCTTTATGGAAAACGGTTTGTATATCGCAATTCAGACAGCGTTCCGCTTCTTTGAAAGCCTCGATTTCATCATAACCTAATTCCACTTCTTTCTTTATGTTGTTCAGTGTCAATGATTTATCCGCTTGCGGCACGGCATAACGCGGGTCGTTCACCACTTGATTGTCGTAACTCCATTCGTGAATTCCCATTTTCATACTGTGCAAATTGACAAAAGGCGAAGGGCGATCGTTAATGTCTTTTCCTTCGCAGAACAAATGAATGGAAATCGCCGCTTGATGTCCTTGCGCCACTGATGTGATGATATTTTTAGGACCTAAAGACGCATCTCCGCCGAAAAATACTTTTTTATTTGTGGAAACAAAAGTTTGATCATCCAAAATCGGCAAGCCCCAATCATTAAATTCAATGCCCAAATCTTTTTCTATCCACGGAAAACTGTTTTCCTGACCGATGGCAATAATCACATCATCGGCTTCCAAAAACACTTCAGGTTCTCCGGTCGGCACCAATCTTCTTTTTCCGGATTCATCGTAAACAGCCTCTACTTTTTCAAAAAACATTCCGGCTAATTTTCCGTCTTTCATCACAAAAGATTTCGGAACGTGATTGTCTAAAAGAGGAATATCTTCGTGCATCGCATCTTCAATTTCCCATTCGGAGGCTTTCATTTCCGCTTTTGGACTTCTCACCACGATTTTCACTTCTGTTCCGCCTAATCTTCTGGCGGTTCTGCAGCAATCCATCGCCGTATTTCCGCCGCCCAAAACCAAGACTTTTTTACCGATTTTATTAATGTGTTCAAAAGCCACGCTCGCCAGCCAATTAATTCCGATATGAATATTTTCGGCACCTTCTTGTCTGCCGGGCAAATCGGGTAAATCTCGTCCGCGAGGTGCGCCGGTTCCTACAAAAACCGCATCGTAATCTTTTTCCAAGACTTCTTTCATAGACGAGACATAATGGTTGAAATGCGTATGAATTCCCAAATCCAAAATGTAGTTTACTTCTTCTTCCAGCACTTCTTCCGGCAATCTGAACGCAGGAATTTGGCTTCGCATAAATCCGCCGCCGGCTTTTTGGTCGTCAAACAAATGGATTTCATAACCGAGAGAAGCCAAATCGCGAGCCACCGTCAAAGAAGCCGGTCCGCCGCCGATTAACGCTATTTTTTTTCCGTTCGAAACAAAAGGACCTTTCGGCATTAATTTTTTCACGTCGTCTTTATGATCTGCAGCCACTCGTTTCAAGCGGCAAATTGCCACCGGTTTTTTTTCCACGCGTCCGCGTCTGCAAGCCGGTTCGCAAGGGCGATCGCAAGTTCTTCCCAAAATTCCGGGGAACACATTGGAATCCCAATTAATCATATAAGATTCGGTGTACAAACCTGCCGCTATCAATCTAAGATATTGAGGAACAGGAGTGTGAGAGGGACACGCATATTGGCAATCCACCACTTTATGAAAATATTCGGGATTTGTAATATCAGTAGGATTCATAGATTTAGTTTAAAATCGAAAAAAAACAAAACTTTTCATGTATTACCCAAAATACACGAGGATACAAAGATAGAAATTTAATATGAATCACGGGAGAAACCCTGTTTTTTGTCATATAATTTTTTTAATATTTTCTTTAAGAAATTGCATATATTATTGATAATTAGCAATTTTTCAGCAATTTAAAGACATCGGTTTAATCAAAATATCACATAATCGACGAAACCTATCTGCTTGTTTGTGAACTCTTTAATCAAAATCAGTAATAGAGTCATTTGGAGTTTTTAAACGCTACACAAATTCTGAGCGAATCTCCGGAAAAAAGAAAAGCATTTTAAATATTCTGAGTTTGATCAACGGTTAATGTTTGTGTCTAAAAGACTGCGTTTTAACTCTTTTCAGTTTCAAATCAATACCTTTCTCACCGCTTCTTTCACGGCAGCGGAATCTATTTTGTATTTTTTCATCAGTTCTTCTGGAGTTCCGGATTCGCCGAAAGTGTCGTTCACGGCTACAAATTCTTGGGGAACGGGATGTTTTTTCGCCAACATTCCGGCAACGGATTCGCCCAAACCGCCGAAAATATTGTGTTCTTCCGCCGTTACGATTTTTCCGGTTTTACGAACGGATTTTAAAATGATTTCTTCATCTAATGGTTTGATGGTGTGTATGTTAATCACTTCGCAGGAAATTCCTTCTTTTTCCAGTTCGTCAGCGGCAACCAAAGATTCCCAAACCAAATGTCCGGTTGAAACGATGGTTACGTCTGTTCCTTCCTGAAGCAATATTCCTTTTCCGATTTCAAAAGGCATATTTTCGGGGATGAAAACCGGAACCGCCGGTCGCCCGAAACGCAAATAAACGGGACCTTGAAAAGCGGCAATCGCTAAAGTTGCGGCTTTGGTTTGGTTGAAATCGCAGGTGTTGATGACCGTCATTCCCGGAAGCATTTTCATCATTCCGATGTCTTCCAAAGTTTGATGAGTTGCGCCGTCTTCGCCCAACGTGAGACCGGCGTGCGAAGCGCAAATTTTCACATTTTTTCCGGAATAGGCGATGGATTGCCGAATTTGGTCGTAAACTCTGGCGGTGGAAAAATTGGCGAAAGTTCCGGTGAAAGGAATTTTTCCGCTAATTGTCAAACCGGCGGCAATTCCCATCATATTTGCTTCGGCAATTCCGACTTGGAAAAAACGTTCAGGTGCTTTTTCGATGAATTTTTCCATTTTCAGCGAACCGATAAGATCGGCGCAAAGTGCGACTACATTTGGGTTTTTATCCGCCAATTCCGCTAATCCGGCTCCGAAACCGCTGCGTGTGTCTTTTTTTTCTGTGAAGGTGTATTTCATTTTAATGTAACTATTATTTAAAGTTCAAAATTCAAGGCTCAAAGTTCAAGGTTTAATGCACTTCGCTCAGTAACAGCAAAAAGTCAAAAGCAAGAAGCCAATCGTCAAAAGCAAAATCACGTCAATCCGTAAATCACCTTGAATTAAAAAATTATTATCTCATTAAAAATATTTTCCTCTTTGCCGCATGTGCGGATTGTGCAGATGTTTTTGCATTGACGGCATTTTCAGTTGGTCTTTCATCATTTTTATCTGTTCGGTCATCATTTTGGAAGTGTCTAATCTTTTGGCTTCTTCCAAAAGCCGTTGTCCTTCCTGTTTTCTTCCTTTGGAAATCGCAACAGCCGCGAGATTCAGTGTTGCCATTGCTCGATCATGTTTCATATTCAAACCGTATTCCATTGCTTTTTTCATAAAAGGTTCCACTTTCGCAGGATTGTCCTGAGCCAGCGATAAGCCTTGTAAATAATAGAAATATCCGTATTGAGATTTGTGCAGCATTGATTTATAATTCACAATTTTTGAAAGCCAAACCGCAGCTTTCGTCATATTTTGTTTTCGGAGTTGCCAAAATGCGAGGAGGATATATTCGTTTTTAAAGAAAAGCAAAATTGGGATTGCGGAAAGAACACACATGACGATTCCCCAACCGATATTTCGCGAAAACATCATATAAATTCCAAAAGCAATCATAGCGGCGGTTATCACAAGTTTTATGTATTTGTTCATTTTTTTGATTTAAAAATTTAAAGATTTAATTAATTTAAAGATTTTGGGACTGCAAATTTACTCAAATTATTCATAAATGAAACGTAACAAAAAGCCAATCCAGGTCAAACGCATTAAAATTTTAAATATTTATAACAAATAAATTAAATATGTTTAATAATTTCTAAATATTTAAGTATAATTTTAACGCAAAGAATTTTTTAAAAAGGTTTGAAAATATTTAAACGCAAAGTCGTTTCACTCTGCAAATGGAAAAACATATTGAGAGAACATGAGCCTTT
>JAITMJ010000122.1 GCA_031277475.1 Flavobacteriaceae bacterium | reverse complement strand
GTTTATCGAAAAATGTTTTGTTAGATTACGCGCGGGGAGTGGTCGCCCTGTGTGTGTGTGTGTGTGTGTGTGTGTGTGTGTGTGTGTGTGTGTGTGTTTAACAAAATATTTGAAATGTGAAAGTTTTCGCAGGGAAATTTGCAGAAAATTTCAGAAAAAGTTCGGTGTATTTTGTTAAGGGTGGGGTTCATTATTACACAGCAAATGAAAAATCATCACTGCAAATTTGAGCAGATTTTCGCAAGCGCACAGCATTTTTTAGGGTGTTTTTAGGGTGGCAAAACTCAAAAGTCAGGGTGCTTTTAGGGTGGCAAATACCAAAAATTTTATTTTAATTATTTAATAATGAATAATTTATATGATTTCAAAGAAAAAAAAATACGAAATGCAGATTAACATTTTTTAATGCATTTGGTCTGTAAAAAACAATAAAATCCGCTCATAAGTTTTGTTGTTCTTTGTGTGAGCCATATATTTGCACCATTAAAATTTAAGATTTTTACCAAAAATGTTTCCAAAACTCACGCCGATTAACAAAAATATCATCATCGCTTGCGCCGTTCTTTATGTGATTTCCAACTTTGTAGAAACGCCGGATTTGTATCAACTGTTGTCTGCATATTATCCGCAATCTCCGAATTTTCATTCTTGGCAAATCATCACGCATATGTTTATGCACGCGCCTATGGGCGAAGGAATCGGAATCACGCACATTTTGTTTAATATGCTGACATTGTGGAGTTTTGGACCGGTTTTGGAACAAAGTTTCGGCTCCAAAAAATTTTCAATTCTGTATTTTGCAAGCGGTTTGGGTGCTTTTGTGCTTTTCAATTTGTGGAATTTCTACGGCATCCATCAACTTTCCGAAACGCTGACTTCGCAAGGCATCGACATCTCGGAAATTTATCGTATGGCGAATTTGGATTATGGAGACGTACAGGAATTTCAAAATAATCCTTATTCGGACAAGGCTCAACTTTTTTGGAATTTGCGTTCCCCAATGCTTGGTGCTTCCGGAGCGATTTTCGGTGTAGTTTCAGCGTTTTCCACGCTCTTTCCCGAAGCCAAATTGATGTTTATGTTCGTTCCGTTTCCGATAAAAGCAAAATATCTTTTCCCAATCATCATCATTGTTTCTTTGTTTTTGGGATTCAATGGACAAATTATGGGCAACATTGCGCATTTTGCACACATCGGCGGCGCAGTTGTCGGATTTTTAATTGCACTGAGTTGGAAAAAAAGAAGGTTTTATTAGGCTTTAGGCTTATTGCATGCTGCTTTAAAAAATGAAATTTCTAAATAAAATATTTTTAATCCTCCACATCATCGTCATCATTTTAATGACGGGCGTTTTGCTGAATCGTTTTGTTGCGCCGGCGGTTTTTGTATTGCCGAGTTTTTTGTCGATAGCCTTTCCTTTTTTATTGATTATTAATGTATTATGTTGTTTGTTTTGGTTGATTTTAAAACAGAAAAAAAGAGCCTTTATTTTTGTTTTAATCACATTAATTTTTGTAAATCCGGCGAGAAGATGGGTTAATTTTTCCTTTAAAACCGAAGAAAAAAGCAATTTGAAAATTGTAACGTTCAATGTTTTCGGGGGACGAAAAGGCATTGACAAAATTGAAAATTTTATAAACCGTCAAAACACGGACATCGTTTGCATTCAAGAAGGAGGTCCCGCAGAAAGGTTTGAATTTAAAAATCTTCCTGTAAAAACGGAAAATCATACTGTTCGAGTTTATTCCAAACATCGAATCGTAAAACAGGAAATGTGGAATATTGAATATATTAGATTTGGGCAATACACCGATATTGAAATTCATGGAAAAATTTATCGGATTATTAATGTTTATCTTCAACCTTTTTATCTTAAACAAGAAATCCTAAACAATATTGATGAAAACGAAAATGAAGTAAAAAACATTTTACTGACAATGTCCCAAACATTTAAAGCCCACGAAATTCAACTGAAAACCATAACGGATTGTATTGAAAAATCGCTGTATCCCGTGATTGTTTGCGGAGATTTCAACGCAGTTCCGAATTCTTATGAATATTTTCAAATCACTAAAAATCTGAACGATGCGTTTTTGAAAGCCGGAAACGGAGCAGGAACAAGCTTTCACGGATTGAGAATTCCGTTGAGATTGGATTATATTTTTTATTCCGATGAACTGAAACCGATAAATTACAAAGTGGACAAAAGCGTGAAAATTTCAGACCATTATCCCGTGATTACAGAGTTTAAAACATATTAAGATATGAGATTTTAAATTGTTACGAAATTGATATCACTTTTAATTACAATTTTTTACCCTTTATAAATCATGATAAATTCTTCCGATAGTTCATCCCATTTTTTTTCCAACACATATACGGATAAGAGAAACGGTGTACAATAGCATTTAACCCGATTTAAACGAAAAAGAAAGTGTTGAAACAAATTCATTTCCAAAATCGATAATTATGAAGTTCATCTCACAAGAATAAAATATATAAAAAAAATATTAGGATAGTAATATTTTTTTAATATATTTACCCCAAAATTATTTTTTCACTTTAAAATTATAAAAATATGGACAACAAAACACTATCCATCGTTTCGTACATCACCATTATCGGGTGGTTAATCGCTTTTTTTGTAGGAAAAGAAAAAGCGGATGATTTGCTGAAATATCATTTGAGGCAATCATTTGGACTTTTCATTGTCAATCTCATTCTTGGCATCGCGATTAACATTATTGTCAGAATAGTACCGTCTCTGGCGCTCTTCTTGTCTTTATTGTACATTGTCATTTTGATATTGATCATTATAGGCATTATCAATGCAGCTAATGGAGCGAAAAAACCTTTACCGATAATCGGAAATATGTTCGAAAAATCATTCGGTTTTATTGGGTAATCCGGTAATTTAGCGAAATTATGAGTTATGAGTTTCGGGATTCATGTTTCGGAACTTGTACTCATTTTCTAAATTGACTATTTTCAAATTACTAAAAAATCTCTATATTTGCAAACCCAAAAGGCACTTTGGCCGAGTGGTTAGGCAGTGGTCTGCAACACCATTTACAGCGGTTCGAATCCGCTAGGTGCCTCGAATTTTTTTTCTTGAGTTTTTTAAGAAAAGATTTTTCATATTAATTTTTTAGTTGTTTACAAAGAAAGATTGCTTATTTTTATGCAATCTTTCTTTATGTTTTACATTCTGATTTCCGTCGCATTTTTATTGCCCGTTTTCGCAGGAATCGGGAGGATTTCTCAACTTTTTTTCGGGAAAATTTGGGACGGAATTTCCGGGAAAATCGTTTCCGGAATCATGTGGATTTCTCTGTTATGGACGGCGATTGCGTTTTTCGTTCCGATTAATTTCATAGTGGAAATCTCAACATTGATCATCGGGTTTTTAGGATTTTTTTATTTTAAATTGTATCGGAATTTTTGGGATTTTTTCACTTCGAATTTTAAATTTTTCATCCCGATTGCCATCATAATTATTTTTGCAGGATCGTTTTTTCCGTTTATTTTAGACCATTTCGGGTATTATGTTCCGACCATCAAATGGATTTCGGAATTCGGATTGGTGAAGGGAATTTCAAATTTGGATTTATTGCTGGGGCAAATGTCCGTTTGGCATATTTTTCAAGCCGGATTTTCACATTTTTCAGACCCGTTTTTGAGGATGAACACCATCGTTTTAATCGTTTATTTAATATATATTTTTGAAAAAAAATCGTGGATTCATCTTTTGTTTGTTCCGGTTTTGTTTCTTTTTTCGCAATCGCCGAGTCCGGATTTGCCCGCGATCGTTTTTTCATTAATTTTATTAAACGAAATTCTTTTATCTAACAAAAATATTTCGGCAATTTTCGCCGTTTCTGTTCTTATTTTCGCCATAAAACCAACGATGATGTGGATTCCGATTTTGGTTTTGCTCTACGGAATTTTCATTTTAAAATCGAATTTAAAATTCATTTTTATCGGAAGTTTGGTTTTGATTTTATTTTTCATTAAAAATCTTTGGTGTTTCGGATTTCCTGTTTTTCCCGTTCAGATTGCAGATTTCGGGCTTTCGTGGAAACCAAATCCGGAATTGCTGAAAATTTCTTCGCAAGTTGCCGTTTTAAAAACGTTTGATATGCAGTATTCTTACGCGGAAATTCAAAACTTTTCGGTTTGGGAACACATTAAAAACTGGCTTTTTTTGAAAGGCATTAAATCAAAAATCCACTTGCTTTTTGTGGCGAGTTTCGCGGTTTTCGCCGTTTTTTCATTAATGAAAAAGAAGAAAATAATTGCTCTTGTTTTCATTTCGATTTTCATTAAAAGTGCTTTGGTGTTGCTATTTTCCGCACAATATCGTTTTTTTACGGATGTGTTTTTTGTGATTGTTTTTGTGATGTTGTTCGATAAAATTTCAAAGCAAAAAAGTATTCTCGCTTTTTCTGTTTTCGCAGTTTTTTTTCTCGGTTTTTTGGCGTTTCCCAATTTAATCAGAAAAAATATTCCGAGTTTCAGATTGGGTCAATTTATGACCGGATTTCAAAAATCACAAATTTTAAAACCCGCTCATTTTCAATTAAATAAATATAAAACACATCAGATTGGAAACCTAAAATTCAATATTGTAAAAGGATATTTTTTAAGTTTTGACACACCGATTCCTGCCATTTCTCCCGGATTTTTGAAGGAATATTTGGATGCCGGAATTTTTCCGCAAAAAAATTCAGAAAATTTGAAAGACGGTTTTCGATGGCGAAAACTTTCGGATTCCGAAAAAAAAGAACTTCAAAAGATAATGAGATAATTTATGAATATCTCCTATTAATGCGAAAATATTTTGAAGAACTTTTAAAATCATTACGAAAGTTTTGGAAAAGTTTTTGTTATCGTGTTGTCAAAAAACAATGACTGATAGAGTTTCGAGAGAAAATTTAGATGTGTACCGGTGTAAAATAAAAACTCATTTTCGGATTAAATGATGGTTTGCAGTATTTCGTAATATTTTTTTATACTTTCATCCGATAGTTTTGTATTCCGTCTGGAAATCATATACTTGTCTTTTTTGATGAAAACCATAAATTTTGCTATCAGAATTTTTAAATCAGCCATAAAAGTCAGTTTTGCCAAAAGCAATTTTTTATCTTTCAAAAAAGCCAGGTTTTTATATAATTTTTTTACTTGTCTTTGTCGGGACACATAGATTTTTAATTTGAATTTTAATGGGTCCCTGTAAAACAAGAGTGGCTCTTCGATGATATAAAATGTAGAAAATTTTGATGTTCTGAACCAGAGTTCTCTATCCTCTACTCCATCCAGACCTAATGTGTATTTATTCTGTTTGAACCATTCGGTTTTTCCAAATACGGTCGGGTGAATAAAATAGGTGGATTTCAGTATTTGTTCTTCGTTTTTGGAATTGCTTGTATGAAATCTGCCGCCCAATATCTTATTTTTGTCGTCTATCACAACAGCGTAGGAACCTGCAACATCTACATCCGGATTTTCCTGCATAAACCGAATTTGCTGTTCCAATCTTTCGGGAAACATCATGTCGTCTCCGTCCATTCTACACAAATAATCTCCTTTTGCTATTTCAATTATCTGATTAAGCCTGGTAGATATACCTTTGTTTTCTTTGTTTTCAATGATTTTTATTCTGGGGTCTGAAAATGATTTTGCTATTTTTAATGATTGGTCAGTGTTTCCATCATCAATCAATATCAATTCCCAATCTTTATAAGTTTGGTTTATGACAGACTGTATGGCAAAAGACAAGTATTTTTCCGTATTGTAAATAGGTATAGCCACTGTTATTTTCGGGTTCTGCATTTGTTATTCTGTGTTACCTAGTATTAAAATTTTTCTTTATTTATTTTTTGAATGTCCGCTATTTGTAATAATTAATATTTTTTACAATTTTTTCAATAAGCACATTTTTATGTTTAATTGATTATCAATATTCAATAAAGTCTAAAATTATAATTTTTTTTGAGAAAATTGTTATACAAAACGGATATTCATCTTTATTTTCATCTGTTTATATTTTATTTTTTTCAACGGTCAGATGGAACACTTCGTACAATCATTGCCTCTGTCATTTTTATTATTTTCAATGGAATCGGCGAATCTTCGATTTCGTTTGTGTGTCAATATTTCATGGGTGTTTCATTTTCTGTTTTTGGGGATAGTTTTTTTCCATTCTTTATGCGGATCATGGGTTGGATTTTCAAATCATTAATTTTCAAACAATTATGTTTTTCTGTTTTTTTTAATTAAAAATTATTTACCCATAAAACATTGATACTCAAATCTAATTTTCAACCCGTGATTCGCATTATTTATATTTAATCAATTAAATTTGTTAATTATCAATTGTTCACTCTTAACTTAACGTTAATTTTATAGTTTTCAGTTAGGATTTCTTTTTTCTTTCTCAAACAATTTAGGTTTATTTTCTTTAACGGTGTATTATGATTTATATTTTCATTTCGTTTTATGGTCGGGATTTTTATTATTTTGAAATGTTTAGCATTTCAGACCGAATGTGCTAAAATTTTAAATATTTATCATAAAGCCATCAAACATATTTAATGATGATGAAATATTTAAGTATAATTTTTAATGTAAAAAAAATAAAAAAAGTTTTCGGTAAAGAATAGATAGAAAATATGATGAGTCTTGCGCTAAAAAAGAATGGACGGTTAACACTTTTTAATGTGTTTAGTCTGACTTTATTTTCTAAAAATTTCTTTTATTTTTTTCAACAGTATGGAAATTTCGCCGGATAAGATAAAAACTTGTGAACCCAAGAAACCGAGATTATCGTATTTTTTGAAATAATAGAGTGCGCTTTTATATTTATATCTTTCCATTTTGGGGCTTAATGACGTGGGGTTGCTTTTGGTAGATACACCTTGAAAATGTTCTACGGAAGTGAAACCGTTCAGCAGGCAATGCTTGTTTTTGTTTTTGATTTGTCTGCCGAGTATGATTTCTTCACAATATAAAAAAGTACCTTCATCGAGGTATCCGTTTTCTTTCATAAAGGCTGCATCTATTATAAATCCGGCACCGTTGATGGTATCACAAATCATATATTGGTTGGTGTACGGCATTTGGCTTTTGTAAAAATATTCGTTTGTTATTTTTCTTGCAAACAGTTTTATAAATAAATTAAGAAATGGCGACATCAGGCAATACATTTTTCCGAAACTCAAAATTTTTCTTACATGATGAAATTCTTTTTCTTTTGGAACGGAGTTTTGAAGATAGATTAAAGATGAGGATGCCACTACGTTTTTATCTTTATACAGCAACATTCCGTCTATCATTTTTTGGATATAGTTTGTGTCTTCTATCAAGATATCGTTGTTAAGAATCAGGTGATAATCTATGTTTTGTTCGGATTTATGGCGCATTCCGAGATTGTTTCCTGCGGAATATCCCAAGTTTTTTTTGGATTCTATTAAAACGGTATTTTCGGGAAGGTTTTGTTTCAGGATATTCTGTTCCGATTCCCTGCTCGCATTATCTACAACTATGGTTTCAAAATTTTGGAATGTTTGGTGTTTTAATTGGCGAACGAGGTTCAACGTCATTTCTGAGCCGTTATAATTTAAAATTACAATTCTAACTGTCGGTTTTTCCATTAAATTATTATTTGATTAAATTACAATAAAATTCAATTTTGCAAAAGTATTGAATTTTGATCATCTTTACCGGATACGTTTTTTGAAAAAAAATTTATGACTAATAATATGACCATCGGCAATAGAGAAGAAAATTTCATAAATTCATTGTTTGAAAAAATAATCATATTGTAGAAACAGACATAGCCATAGAATATGATGTTGTAGATGTTGTATCTGTATTTTTTCATAGCATAATAGGCGCTGTCTGAAATAAAGCCTGAAAAACAAGATCCTATCAGCACTCCGGGAAGTCCAAAATCTAAATAATAACAATCCAAATATGTATAAGTATTGGTAAAAATATGTGTGGTAGACCAGTTTCTTACATAATTCGGGTAAGTGTCTATAATTTCAAATCTTTCTAAAATATAATTGATATTGTCCAAACTGTAATATGGTGAATCATAAAACCGATTATCCACATATCTTCCGTACATAATGTCTTGAAAAGACAATTGTCCGCCGAATATATAGATCTGGGTACTTTCTAAAATACTGCCTTTGAAATTCCCACTCGCTTCGAATAGGAAAGAGGTCGTAATCCCAAAAATTAAAAAAACGGAGGATACTATAATAACCACGAGTTTTATAGAAATTTTTTTTCTGTATAAATAGGTATAAACAATGCCTGTTACCAACAACACATGCATAAACGGACCTCGTGTAAATTTAGAAAGAGACAGCAATATACCGGAAATTATCGCCAAAATAAGGAATACAAGATGGGCTTTTTTCTTTTTATACAGAAACATCGTCAGTGGAATATATATGAGATACGCTCTCTGAAAAATAGCCTTGAATATGTTGCTTTCATCCAATTGGCTATATTCTTTCTTTTGTCTCATAATAGCCAAATCAAGAATAGATCTGAAGTTAAAAAAAACCTCATCTATGATATCCCAATTTGCTATGATGCACAAAACTACTAACAAAAACACAATGACTCTAATTCTCCCGATATTGTATTCCTGCATGGAACTTTCTTTGAACTTCGCGAAAGACAGGATTGAACTCCCCAAAATATAACAATACAAACAAGCGTAAAACAATAATACGGATTCGGGAGAAACAAAGTCTCCGTATGAAAGTTGAGATCCAATCGTAATCACAATCCAAACTCCGCTAAATATCGACAAATGATTAACATACGAATCGTATTTCGGAATTCTGTTTTTCAGTAAAAAAATCGCCCCAACTATAAATACGGTATTGAGGAATATCATCATTAATGTCATCGGCTACGAAATTTCTTTTTTAAAAAATGATAAGAATTTATCAACAAATATCGGTTATAAAACAAATATAAAGTGTATATGCAAATGTAAACAAAGAAAGCCAAAATATAATCAAAATTGGAATAAAGTATAATAAATGCTGCAGACAACACCAAACAAAACAATTCCTGCACAAAATTTTTATGATTGAATTTTTTATTTAAAATATATTCAAAAAGCAAACATCTTGAAACAATGGCAATATTTACGGACAGCAAAATAAACGGAATAGATTTGAAATAATAATAGCCCGCCAAACACAACAAAAGCGAAACAAAAACAGACACAACATTGATTTTCAACAGCATTGTTTCCATTCTCAACGCTTTCAACAAAGTGGAATGTACAATTTGCATTTTGCCTTCATAAATCAAAGAAGGTAAAAATAAAACCAAATAAAAAATCACGGATTCATATTTCGGAAGCCAATGCAAAATGAAAAATGCCATCGCCGGAAAAAAAAGCAATAATCCCGGAAGTAGCACATTCAGCAAAACGGTACTCTTTGAAAAAAAATATTTTTGCCCGCTTGCTTTCACATTTTTCAAAACAGGAAACAAAACCAAACTGCCTTGCTTCATAAAAAAAATTAAAAAAAATGCAAGCGAAATCGCTAAAGATACTTTTCCGAATTCCTCAATGCTCCAGCCTTTCTCTATCAAAAATCTCCCGATTCCGTATATCAGCAATCCCGCAACATTGGAAATCAAAAGTTTAATCCCAACGGACATATTTTTATAAAATTCGCGAACATAGAATTTAATTTTCTTTGTATTAATGCTTACAAAAAATATCTTTCGGCTGTAGTATATGCTCACCGCAAAACCCACAATATACGCCAAAATGTAAAATTTTATATAATGCCGATACTCAAAGTTTTTGCTCAAAATTAAAATCAACAGCAAGAGAATCATAGATATATTAATCACGATTGTAACTATTGAAAATTCCCGAAGCCGATTGACCGCCTGCAAAAGTATCGTCAGAAAAGAGGACAAATTGCTGATGATTAAAAAAGCAAGCGTGCAAAAAATCACAAAATTGTAATTTTGGTCTTTATTTAAAAAGAAATAAACAACCACAAACCCGATGATTGCTACAAAACATTGCAACAAAAACAATAAATAAAACTGAGATTTCAACAGCGAAAAATTCTGTCTGTAAAAATTTTTACCGCCATATCGAAGGTAAACGCCATCGTTCACTCCAAAATGAAAAAAACCGACATAAGAGGAATAAAACAGAAACAACTGCCAAAATCCGAAAGATTTCATACTCAAATATTTAGGAAGTATAAAAGTGAGAACCACACTCAATATCAAACCGATACTTTGGGCTAATATTAAGAATGAATATGTTTTGAAAATTTTCCTGAAATTCAAATCGCTGTAATTTTTTTTTACCCTCTGAACCCTAAATCCGATACTTTGCCGGATATTCTATAATTCTAATATATTTCCAAATTTTGCACAATGTCTTGTTGCCAAAGTAACAAAGTTTGTTAGAATTCCTTTAAGGGTTGATTGCTCCCGTGTACTTTTTTATTTAAAGGAAACCTGTATTTTCGGAAGCCTATTCCATTTTGGTGTTCTCCATCAAATGCTCGATTTTCTGCGCTCGGTTTTCTTGGATTTTATCTTTGTGAAGCACGGCTAAAGTCGGGGCAATCACCAAAGAAACGATGGACATCAGTTTAATTAAAATATTCATCGAAGGTCCGGAAGTGTCTTTGAACGGATCGCCGACTGTATCTCCGGTTACGGATGCTTTGTGCGGCTCGGAACCTTTGTAATGCGTTTCACCATTGATTTCTACGCCTTTTTCAAAAGATTTTTTTGCGTTGTCCCAAGCACCGCCGGCATTGTTTTGAAACATTCCCATCAATACGCCGGAAACGGTGGCTCCGGC
>JAITMJ010000111.1 GCA_031277475.1 Flavobacteriaceae bacterium | reverse complement strand
CTTATACTTTTGCAATATGAAATTTTTTGAAAAATATCCTGCTCTTAATCAGCGCGAAACACTCATTAGCATAATGGAAAAAAATCTTTATGCCACGATGGCATTGGAAAATCAAAAAGTTTCAAAAGCGAAAATAAGAAAAATTATCACTGAAATTTTAGATGAAAAATTAAAAAGCGATAAGGTTTTCGTCAATTAATCTGTATTATTTTCATCACCACAAAAATACAAAAATGCGGATTGCTATAAACTGTTGATTTACATTTCCGTGAATGAGATTTTTTATCCGAAAAGTTCTTTCAAAGTTTTTATGGCGACAAACATTTTTCCGCTGTCCGGAAGTTTTATAAAACCGTATTTTTCGTATTTTTTTCGATAGGCTCAATCTGACAGACTTGTCATGCTGAGCTTGTCGAAGCGTTGAAATTTGAGATTTCGACAGACTTTCGTAAACTTCGTTCGCAGACTTTTCGTCTGTACTCAACGTGACAAACCAAAATCAATGAATATGTTTTTCCGCATGATATGAAGACCGCACGAGCGATGAACTTTCCACGTGTCGGAAACCGAGATTTTTTGCAAACGCCCCAAATTCTTCAAATTCTTCGGGAGTGATGAATTTTTTTACCGGAAGATGATTTCTGCTCGGCTGCAAATATTGTCCCAACGTGATGACATCCACATCTGCGTTTCGGAGGTCTTCAATGGTTTTAAAAACTTCGTCTTTTTCTTCTCCCAAACCGAGCATCACACCGCTTTTCGTACGGCGTTGTCCGGCTTTTTTCAGATATTTTAAAACGTTCAAACTCCTTTCGTATTTCGCCTGAATCCGAACTTCTCTCGTCAAACGCTCCACGGTTTCCAAATTGTGGGAAATCACTTCCGGAGCCGCTTCCACTACTCTATCCAAATGTTTTTCGATGCCTTGAAAATCGGGAATCAAAGTTTCCATCGTGGTTTTCGGGGAAATTCTGCGGACGGCGTTCACGGTTTCTGCCCAAAGAATGGAACCCATATCTTTCAAATCGTCTCTATCAACGGATGTGAGAACGGCGTGTTTTATTTTCATTAATTTAATGGAGCGCGCCACTTTTTCCGGTTCGTCCCAATTCACCGCCAAAGGTTTTCCGGTTTTCACGCCGCAAAATCCGCAACTTCGGGTGCAAATATTTCCGAGAATCATAAAAGTTGCCGTTCCTTCACCCCAACATTCGCCCATATTCGGACAACTTCCGCTTTGGCAAATGGTGTTGAGTTTGTATTTATCCACCAAACTTCGGAGTTCGCGATAGTTTCTTCCAGTCGGGAGTTTTACGCGAATCCATTTTGGTTTGCTGATTATAGCGGCTTTTTCTAAAGTTTCCATCTGCAAAAATAAAGTGCGAAATTACGGAATTTTTTGCTTTTGGCAGTTGGCTTTTGGCGTTATCAATCATTTAAAAAATCCGTAAATAATAGTCGAAATTATATTTAAAAAATTACACTATTTTCAAATTAAAAATGTTTAGGAAACGCATCTTCGGGTTTCATTCGGAAAATGTTCAGCAAAATCCATGATTTCAGAAACCCAAAACCGTAGGAAAACATTTGAATATACGTTGCAACTGTTGCTATTGCCGGAATACTGAAATCTTTTGTTTTGAAAAGCGCATGAAAAAAAACCAGCAACGTGTAAACTCCAAAAAGCGAAAGCACAAAACCTCTGTGAAATAAAAAATATTCCAAAACGCCGACCGCAAAACCGATGAGAAAAAGAGACGGAAATGCAAACGAAATTTTCACATAATTCGGATGGCGTTGATTCAAAATCGGGCGGGCGCAACCGAATTGGTAAACCTGTTTTGAAAATTTTCCGAAATCTATTCTGCGTTTGTGATAAACGGAAATATCGCTGAAAAACGCCGTTGTGAAACCGTTTTCCCAAAGCGTCATCGAAAGATCCGGATCTTCTCCGATGCGCATATTGCCAAAACCGCCGACTTTCTCGAAAACCGATTTTTTCACACCCATATTGAAACTTCTCGGCTGAAATTTGGTAACCGCTTTTTTGTTTCCGCGAATGCCGCCGGTGGTGAAAACGGAAGTCATCGAATAGGAAATCGCTTTTTGAATAATATCGAAATTTTTGTGGGCTTTATCGGCACCGCCAAAAGCATCGCACGGAATTTCGAGGATATTTTTTTTAATGTTTTCGATGTAGTTTTTTTCTACAATCACATCCGAATCCACAAAAACCAGCCAATCGTTTTCGGCAAATTTTGCTCCGTAATTTCTCGACAAACCGGGTCCCGAATTGCTTTTTCTTAAATACTTTATTTGCAAAATTCCCTTAAAAATTTCGATGGTCGGATGCAAATCAATTTGTGAACCATCGTCCACAACTATAATTTCAAAATCTTTATCAGTTTGCAACGAAAGCGATTGTAAAAGTTCAAAAAGTTCGTCTTCCCGATTAAAAATAGCGATGATAACAGAGATGTTCACAATTCAAAAGTTCAAAATTCGGGATTAAAATTAACACATTTTCAAGACTTGTCCCAAAGAAACACATTTTTACGTAAATTTGCGAGGATTAAAAACAATGGATAAACTCAATTTACTTTTTACGAAAGACGGATTGATTTCTCAAATCGCTAAAAATCAGAGTGTTTTGGAAGAGGAATCCTGTTTTGTAACGGAAGAAAGTCCGGAGAATTTTTTGGAGGAAAAATTGGCGGAAATCTTGATAAAACAAAGGTTCAATGAAATTTCCGCCGTTTCGGCAATCAATCATTTTACACTGATGCCGGAAGGTTTTTCTGAGCACGAATCGGGTTTCGATTTGATTTCCTACAACTCCGAAATCGACAGAGAAAATGAGGAATTGATGCTTGCCGTAAACAAAAAATTCGGGATACAATTTTATTATACTTTTCCGAAAAAATTTTATGAAAAAATAAAAGAACCGGCAATTCCTGTTCGGTTTAATTTTTCGGGAGAGAAATTTTTAAGCAAAATTCACCATAAAAACGGTAAAGAAATCCACATCAATCTTTATCACAACCAATGCGAATTTTTTGCCATCGACCAAAAAAAAATCATTTTATACAACAATTTAGACATCAGTTCCGAAGTGGATTTTTTGTATTTCATTATGTTTACATTAAATAAAATTGATTTTAAAATCGGCGAAACCCATTTTTTTGTTTATGGCGAAACTACTGATAATGAAACATTTATATCCGAATTGGGGAAATTTGTGCGTCATTTAAAAATCAATTTTGATAACCTTCCGAAAAAGAATTTTATATTGAGGTAAAAAATATTAATTTTACAATAATTTAGAAAAAATATTATGAAAAAGTTTATGAATTACTTTGTTACCATTATTAGTTTGGTTATGATTTCTTGCGGTTCTATGAAAACCTTATCAAACGGAAAACAGATAGACAATAGATTAATCGGAATTTGGACTGGTTTTGAATCTGACAAACAAATAGAGAGCATGAGCAAAAAATGGGAAATGACAAGAAATGATGACGGAACATTTGTTTTAGATTTCAAATATACACAAGATGGAAAAACGTTTAACAGCATTGAAACCGGTAATTGGTGGATTGAAAATGGCAAGTTTTATGAATTTCACGAGGAATCCGGTGGAACGGATGTGTATGAATATACTGTGATTGATAAAAATCATATAAAATTCAAATCGGTAAATATAAGCATAGATATGAATGTTGATTCTTATGAGTTTATAGATTCCAGAAAAATAATTGAGAAAGACAAAAAGAGCAAAAACAAAAATAAGCAAGGGGTCGATTTTTAGAAATAGGAAGATGTGAGTCTTCATATACATCTCAAAACCCGAAATTCATATCTCAACCTTAAATTTTGAATTTCAAACTTTAAATCAAAAATGTTCCGAATCATCTCCGGCAAATGGAAAGCCAAGAAAATTTCCGCACCGAAAAACTTTAATGTAAGACCGACTACGGATTTTGCAAAGGAAGCATTGTTCAGTATTTTGGAAAATAAATTCGACCCGGCTTCAGTTTCTGTTTTGGATTTGTTTGCGGGAATCGGTTCCATTTCTTTGGAATTTGCTTCGAGAGGTTGCAAAGATGTAACTGCTTTGGAAATCAACTCGAAACACGCAGCGTTCATCGCTTCCGCCGCTTCGGATTTGGAAATGGCTTTGCAAATCAGCGTTCAGCGCGCCGATGTTTTCGATTGGCTGAAAAAATCCCGAAACAAAAAATCTTTTGAAATTATTTTTGCAGATCCACCTTTTGAAACCGAAGAAAAAAAATACCACGAATTGATTTCATTGGTTTTAAACAACGCTTTTTTGAAAGAAAACGGCGTTTTTATTTTGGAACATCCCAGCCGATTGAAACTGCAACACCCGAATTTAGCAGACATTAGAAAATACGGAAATGTGAGTTTTAGTTTTTTTGAAAATTAAATTTTCCACAGATTTTCGCAGATTTTTTCCGCAGATTTGCCTCTGTCATTTCTATTATTTTTAAATGAATCGGCGAATCTCGTTCCTCGATTTGCCTCTGTCATTTTTATTATTTTCAATGGAATCGGCGAAACCTTCGGTTTTGTTTTGATTGCAGAATTTTGTTCGATGATCTGAATCCGCGTGAGGGATGGAAGTGGAAATCCTTTTTTTTTAGCAGTCGGAGGTTTTTAGCAGCGGCAAAAAAAGATTGCAACGGACAGCCCGACCCGAGTGGTTGCAATGTTTTGGCGAGGGACACGCCATAATTTTTTGCAACAACTCCTAATTTTGCAGTTCGGAAAAAAATCCGTATATTTGCACCTCGAAATTTTAAATAAAAATTATAAACAATGTTTGCAATTGTAGAAATAGCAGGGCTTCAATACAAAGTTGAGAAAGACCAAAAGTTGTTTGTAAACCGTTTGAAAGGCGATAAAGGCGCGAAAATTTCTTTTGATAAAGTGCTTCTCACCGTAAACGGAACTACAACTGTCGGCGCCCCGGCTGTAAGCGGCATCGCTGTAGATGCGGAAATTTTAGATCATGTGAAAGCCGATAAGGTCATCGTTTTCAAAAAGAAAAGAAGAAAAGGCTACAAAGTGAAAAACGGACATAGGCAGTCTTTAACACAAATTCAAATCACGGGATTTTCCAATATTGACGGTGCTAAAAAATCCGGCAAAAAAGAAAGTGCTCCGAAAGCGGAAGAATTTGTGGGACAGGAGGTTGCGGAATTGAAAGTGGAAAAAATCACAGGAACTGAAAAAGCAGAAAATAAAACTTTCAATACGGACAGAGCGACTGTGAATTTCGGTGAAGACCACGAATTGAATTATCACTTGAAGAAAAACAATCTTTCACAATCTAAAGAAAACAGAAAAATTTTGGCAACTTTAGGAAGCGAATTGAAGGAAAGATCCGGAAAAAGAGTTCTGACACACGAAGAAGTAGATGCTCTTATCGAGAAAAATATTGAACAATTTAAAGCGCTTAACAAATAAAAAACGTAACATAAAATGGCACATAAAAAAGGAGTCGGCAGTTCCAGAAACGGAAGAGAATCTCATTCTAAAAGATTGGGAATCAAGATTTTCGGCGGGCAAAATGCGATTGCCGGAAACATTATCGTAAGACAACGCGGCACGAAACATCACGCCGGAATCAATGTAGGAATCGGGAAAGATCATACGTTGTTTGCGCTCACAGACGGAAAAGTGGTATTCACCAAAAAAGCCAACGACAGGTCTTTTGTTTCCGTAGAACCTGTTCTTAATTAAGAAATTTAGAAATTAACAAATTATTAAAACCCTTTCAGTTTCAATGCTGAAAGGGTTTTTGTACGAATTTTCAAATCTCAAATCAATCTCTCCGGATTTTGTTTCAAAAAACTTTTCCAACCGGAATAGGATTTATCGTTTCCCAAGTTTCCAGAATTGAAATGATGGCAAACCGCAACCGCCAATCCATCCGAAGCATCAAGATATTTTGTAGGAAATTCTTTTAATTTCAAGAGATTTTGCAGCATTCCCGCCACTTGTTCTTTGCTCGCATTTCCGTTTCCGGTAATCGCCATTTTCACTTTTTTCGGGGAATATTCGGTGATGGGAATATTTCGATACAAACTCGCCGCCATTGCTACGCCTTGAGCCCGACCCAATTTCAGCATACTTTGAACATTTTTTCCGTAGAACGGTGCTTCCAAAGCCACTTCGTCCGGATGAAATTCATCAATCAAAGCCAAAGTTTTTTCAAAAATATGTTTGAGTTTCGTTTCGTGATTCGGATATTTTTTCAGCAAAAGTTCGTGAATGGAAACTAATTCCATTGTGTGTTTTTTCACGGAAATGATGCCGAAACCCATAATCGTAGTTCCGGGATCAACGCCGAGAATGATTTTTTCGGGCGAGGTTCGGGTTTCGGGGTTCGAGGTTCGGGTTTCGGGTTTTGAGTTCATCAATTAAACTTTAATTCGTTTCAATCATTAAATATTTCAATCTTTAAATTTTTAAACCATTTAAATCAAAAAAGGAAAATACAAAATATATTTCGTGGCGGAATGTTTCATGGAAGAAGTCAGGATTTGGTTTTCGGATTCTGCCAAATTTATTTTTTCGCCGTTTTTTTGAAGAAGCATAATCGGTTGTTTTTCAGAATTATACGCCAATAAAGTTCTGGAAATTTCGCCGACTAAATTTTCGCCTTCGTCGGTTTTAAAAAAATCGTTCGTTTCGGAAATTTTAGAATGAATTAAATCTTTTGAAAACGGAACGGAAGAAATCACGGTTTTCGGAAAACGCCTTTGAATTACGGATTTACAGAAATATGCCAACACAAAATCATCGGACGTTTGCCAAATTTTCATCGCCTGAATAATGTCGTTGTCATCCAATTCGGTAAATCTGCGAACGTCTTCCGAAGTTGCATTTTCAAACTCGTTTTTTTGAAGAAAATAGTTTAAATTTTCAGATGATTGTAAATCTATTCCATTGGAAATCAGAAACTTTGCTCTTTCTAAAATTTTCACCAAAAGATGTTCCGCCAACGCCGAAGTTTTGTGGTAATAAACTTGCCAATACATAAACATTCTCGCCGTCAAAAAATTTTCTACGGAATAAATTCCTTTGGCATCAATCACCAATTCATCGGCGGAAACGTTCATCATCGAAATGGTTCGCTGCGTATTGATGTTGCCTTCCACAACGCCGGTGTAGAAACTGTCGCGTTTCAAATAATCCAATCTGTCCACGTCTAACTGCGAGGCAATCAGTTGATTAAAAAATTTTCTGTGGTATTTTCCTTGAAACATTTCTATTGCCGTCGAAAGTTCGCCGCCGAAAATTTCGTTTAAATTTTTCATCAAAAGCAGCGAGAGTTTTTCGTGATGCCAACTGTCCATCAGCAGATTTTCCAAAGCGTGCGAAAACGGACCGTGCCCGACATCGTGCAGCAAAATCGCCAACATTGCGGATTTTTCTTCGTGTTCGGAAATATTTACATTTTTCAGTTTCAAAGTTTCCAAAGCGGTGAACATCAGGTGCATTGCGCCGATGGCGTGATGAAAACGCGTGTGTGTGGCTCCGGGAAAAATCAGGTTTAAAAGTCCGGTTTGCGAAATTCGGCGAAGCCTCTGAAAATAAGGATGTTCGATGACATCAAACAAAATTTCGTAGGGAATTTTCACAAAACCGTGAACCGGATCGTTGATGATTTTGAGTTTGTTTTGCATGAGAAAATTCAAGGTGTTTAGTGTTTAAAATTTAAGGCTTCGACTTCGCTCATCGTGACAAAGCGGGTTTCGAGGTTTAAAGTTTGAGGTTGTCAAAATTAACAAATTTAAGTTACTTTTTTCTTCAAAACAGAGAATCAATTTCTAAACATCCTTGGTCGTGATTTTCAATAAAAGCACTGATATTCATTTGGTTATGGATGATGCATTCGGCTATTTCCGATGTCGTTAAATTTCCGGTACGAAGCCAAACAATTTTCGGAGGAAATCCTTTAAGTACCAACATATCAAAAAAATCTGCATCAAAAGTTACGATGGTGCAGGCGTTTTGTTTAGCATATTGCCATATTTCCGAGTCTTTACAATCGTTCAAACCAACCGACTTCGTGTGACAACAATCGGCAAAATCATTCGGAAGTAAGTTCAGAACTCGGAACGAGATGTTTTGGTCAAACAATAATTTCATATCAAGTATATTGTAAAGTGCGTTCTCGTTGAGCGGCAAAAGCGAGGCAAGCGAGAATATCTTGCCGGGTAAGTTCCGGAAAATCCGCAAGAATGGCATCATACGTCATTCCGGCGGACAGCCAACCCAATACATCGTAAACTGTAATGCGTGTTTCCCTAATGCAAGGTTTCCCGAAACGTTTTTCGGGATTAATTTTGATTATGTTGTCAAAAACATTCATAAATAGTTGTCTTTTCAAAAATACATTTTTTTTTATAAAGGCAAAGTGTTTAAAGTTTTGTTTAAAGTTTAAGGTTTAAGGTTTCGAGGTTTAAAATTTTTCAATCTTTCAATTTTTTAATTGTAACAATACATTTTAAATTTTAAATATATCTGAATGAGAGCCAATTCTTTCCAGATAAATTGTTTTTGTCGGCTCGTCTATTTGAAGCCAAATCAATAATAAATTCGGGCGGATGTGGCATTCCCAATAATTCTTCCAATTACCTTTTAGTTGATGAGGTTTCATCACTAATGGAATTCCGTCAGAGCCATATTTCATCAATAGTTGAAAAACTTCTTTTACTTCTTCAAGTTTTCTTTTATCCAAAGCAATTTTTTTGAAATCTTTCTTGAACTTGGTGGAATATTTTAATTCATAGTTATTCATCCGTCAAATCTTTTATTAGTTCGTTTACATTGTTATACGCTTTTCCTGTTCCGTTTTTTATCATTTCTTGAACTTCATTCATCGCTTCGATGGTTTCTTCATTCGGTTCGTAATAATCGGAGTTTTCGTAGAGAAGCGTTTCGATGTAATTGTTGATGCTGCGGTTTTGTTTTTCCGCCTGCTTTTGAAGATGAACATACAATTTTTTGCTTAATCTGATAGACGTGAGTTTCTTTTCCTTTACCATAATTTAAAATATTTTGATAGCGTTTGTAATACAAATGTAATACATTTTTTTGAATATAAAATCCGATAATCATTTTCAGGCTAAACGCATTAAAAATTCGGTTTTAAATTTCTATTTTTTGGGCGTGTCCCTCGCCAAAGCATTGCCACCGCTCGGGTCGGGCTGTCCGTTTCAATCTTTTTTTTTGCCTCCGCAAAAATTCCGACCGCAAAAAAAAAGGATTTCCACTTCCATCCCTCACGCAAAACCGGATACCCAAAACAAATTTTTGTGTCCGAAAACAAATCCGAAGAATTCGCCGATTCCTTAAAAAATAGAAAAAAAGACAATGAGGCAAAATCTGCGGGAAAACCGAAGGTTTCGCCGATTCCTTTAAAAAAAATAAAAATGACAGAGGCAAATCTCAATCTGTGAAATTTGAAAAATTCGCCGATTCCATTGAAAACAATAAAGAGGCAATGAGGCAAATCCGTGCAATCTGTGGGAAAAAATTAGCGAAAATCTGAGGGAAATTAGCAAAAAATCTTTGCGAACACCTCTTTGTATAGAAAAAAAATACGATAGAACTCTTTTTTTAATGCGTTTGGTCTGTAATCATTTCTAAAAAATTCGATTTCGCCCTTAAATTATTTATATTTGCCTTAACTTACTTTTTTGAAAAACGATGTCTAAAATTTCCGTGATTGAAGTAAAAACACCAAGCGATTTGAACCGATTTATCCGCTTTCAGCCGGAACTTTACGAAGGCAACGCCAACTACGTTCCGCCGCTGATAAACGATGAAAAAAATATATGGAATCCGAAGGAAAATCCGGCGTTGCAATATTCCGAATTTAAACTTTTTCTGGCTCTGAAAAACGATGAAACAGTCGGGAGAATTGCCGTGATGATCAATCATAAAGAGGAAAAAGAACTCGGAATTAAAAAAGTGCGTTTCGGTTGGTTGGATTTCATTGACGATTTGGATGTTTCTAAAGCATTGATTGACAAAGCAATAAATTACGCCAAAGAAAAAAACGTTTCAAAAATCGAAGGACCGATGGGTTTTACAAACCTCGACAAAGCCGGAATGTTGGCGCTGGGTTTCGACAGATTGGCAACTATGATTGGCATTTATAATTACGAATATTATCCCGAACATTTGGAAAAACTCGGTTTGAAAAAAGAAAAAGAATGGGTGGAATTTGAAATTATTTTTCCCGATGTTTTACCCGATAAAGTTTTGAAATTCAATGATTTAATTAAAGAGAAATACAAACTTCGGGTTTTGAAATTCCACACGAAAAAGGAAATTCTGCCGCTCGTGGAACCGATGTTTAAACTGCTTGACGAAACCTACAAAAATCTTTCCACATACACGCCAATCACCGATGAACAGATAAAAACGTACAAGGAAAAATATTTCGGATTTATCGATAAGGATTTTATCATTTGCATCACCGATGAAAATGATGATTTGATTTCCTTTGCCATCACGATGCCGTCTTATTCCAAAGCCTTGCAAAAAGCGAAAGGAAAACTATTTCCGTTCGGTTGGCTTCATTTTTTGAGGGCGGGAAAAAAGAACGATCGGGCGAATTTTTATTTAATCGGCATTCATCCCGAATATCAGCGGCGCGGCGTTACGGCGATAATTTTCAAAGAAATTTATGATGTTTTCAAGAAAAAAGGTGTGAAATTTTTGGAAACCAATCCCGAATTGGAAGAAAACAAAAACATCCAATTGCTTTGGCAAGACTACAATCCCGAAAATCATAAACGAAGAAGAACGTATAGTATTGAAATTGAGTGAATATTTTTAAACCAAGAAAAACGGCAGAGAAACACAAGAAAAAATCTACGATTCTGAAAATCCGTCTGATTCATAAAAAAAATCCTCAAAAATACATTGCGTTATTACATCACAAATTTTTGCTATTTTTGTGATATAAAACAGATAAAAAATTGATGTTAAGTTCTGATATACAAATACTTGAAAAAATAAAAAAATCACAATGAGGCTTTTATTAATTTTCGCATTTCTTGTTTCGGCGGTTTCTTTTGCGCAACACAAATTTTTAGACGTTCCGAAATTAAGCGAAGAAGATGTGGCAAGCACAAAATCCAAAATAGAAGAAGATGCTCCGGCAGAAGTTTTGTACAGATCTTATCATTTTGAAATAGATTCCGACGGCGAATATATGTACACAGACGTTGTTGAGCGCGTGAAAATTTATAAAAAAGATGATGCAAACGAATTTCTGAATATTGGAATAATGGTTTATAATAGCGGTGAAATTTTAACCAACCTCAAAGCCACAACTTACAATATGGAAAATGGAGAAATTGTTGCTACAAAAGTGGATAGCGAATCTGTGTATGTCTCTACGGAAGGAAATTATATCGCCCACAAATTTGCTTTTCCAAATGTGAAAGACGGTTCCGTAGTAGAATATTCTTACAGCAAAAAAACACCGTTTCCACTCTATTTATCGTTTCCGGAAGTTTATATAGAAGAAAAAATACCTGTAAAATATATTGAATTTGTGCTTGATACTCCGTCAGTTATAGGATTTTCCATAAATTACAGAAGAAATATTGTTCCAAAATATAGAGTGGTGAGAGACGGTTTTTATCAGGCATATCGCTATGGATATGAAAATATTCCCGCTTATAAAGATGAACTTTTTGTTCAAAATAATGATAATTACAGAGCGGTGGTGAAAGCGGAAGTGAATTCTTTTCCATCAGGTTGGGGCTATAAAAAAATTGCGCTTTCTTGGAACGATGTGAGAAAAATATTATATGATTTTGATAAATTTGGCGGTCAGTTGAAAAATAAAAATCTCGCAAAAGATGTTTTACCGACAGATATTATTAATATTGAAAATAAACAAGACCGAGCCGCCGCCATTTTGAAATTTGTGCAAGATAATTATGTTTATAATGGAACTGATGATGTGATCACAAACAAAGGCGTAAAAAATCTTATCACCACCAAAACCGGAAGATCATCGGAAATTAATTTGCTTCTCATAATGCTGCTGAAATCCGCAAATATTGATGCCAATCCTGTGGTTTTATCAACGGTGGAAAATGGTTTTCTTTTAATGTCCAGCCCAACGCTTTTTCAGTTGAACTACGTCATTGCCGCTTTTGAAGATGGCGGAAAAATGTATTTTTTAGACGGAACTTCAAAACAAACAAAAATAAATTTACTGCCGCCGAAAGTCTATAATTACGCCGGAATTTTGATGACAAAAAACAAGTCAAAACAAATAGAAATCGCATATCCGGACATCAGCGAAAGCCTATCAACCATTGATGCCAAAATGAACACTGACGGAAATTTTGAAGGGCATTTTTCCGACCGCGATACGAATCTTTACGCATTGACGGCTGCCGAAAAATACAATGAAAACAAAGAAAAATATCAAAAAAATTATAAAGATGAATATTCATTTCCGTTTGACAATCTGCAATCCGAACAGAAAGACAACGGCGAGTTTGAAACGAATTTTGATTTTAATTCCGATACATTTTCCGATACGATTAACGATAAAATTGTATTCAATCCGCTACTTTTTTTGTATGAACAAAATCACGATTTCAATGAAACCTCAGAAAGAAAAGCACCTTTGGAGTTCGTAACCCGAAACACTAAAATTAAAAAAGTAAGCATCACACTTCCGGAAAATTACACTTTTGAAAACATCCCGAAATCCAAAAAATTCAAGACAGAAAACAGTGAAATTCAATACGATTATATCGTAACGCAAAAAGAAAATAAACTTACAATAGAAACTGCAACAACCATAAATGCGGTGGTTTTTCCGAAAGAATATTATTCGCTGTTCAAACAAATGTTTGATAACATCACGCAAATGGAAGCGCAGGTAGTAACAGCGGTGAAAAAATAAAAATCATGAAAAAACAATTAATAATTTATATCATTTTGATATTGGTTTACATCGTTTACAATTCTTTTTTCCAAGTAGAAGACGAAAGAATAAACGCCGCTATCAACATCTTGATTGCCGGCGTTTTGTTCGGCTACATCGCATATACCGCTTTTGTAATGCTGAAAAAAATGAAAAAATGAAAAAATGATTTTTATAGTTTCGAGATACGAGTTCGAGTTGCATGGTTTAATACTTTGACAAAGTTGCATCATATTCTTTAAAATAGGCATAATACTGAAAAATAGTTGGTAGAGCATACGGAGATGTTGATGTTTAGGGGTATTGAATAAAGTTTTATGAAACACGTTTCATAAAACTTTTTCTTTGTTTAAAAAATGTTAAAAAAACGTTGTTGGGCCTTGTGGAAGTTTGGATGTTATTCGTTGGGGAAAACAGGTCGGAAAACAAAGATTTAATTTCATTAAGTGGTATATTTATTTTTCTAACGAAAAATAGAGTTTTTTCAAGCCATAAGGTTCATCCGATAGTTTTTTTTTAAAAAGGTGAGAATATTCTCACCTTAAAACTATCGTTTTGAACGTTAATCCTATTGCTGAAAGGTTGGTCTCCACCATTGCTTTTTTCCTCTTCAGATCAATAGGCGGAAGTTAATGATTTTTTAACAGATTTCCACTAACTATTTTCCAGTACATTACCTATTAAGAAAATTCACCAATTTTACTAAATCCACCTCTTGATTCAGTTTTATTTTGTTTGATTTTACAAAACTGTTGATATCATCTTTATTTTCGGGAAAAAAGTTTAACAGTTCTTTGATGTTTTTCGGAATTTTGATAACATCTTTTTCGGTTTTAATGAAATAAATCGGAGTTTGTTTTTCAAACTTCGCCGGAATAGCAGGAATCAGATGGTTTGACGCAGGAATTTCCGGTTTGAATTTTGTGGTTACTTTTTTCAAAAGCCGATTTTTGCCGCTTGCCAATTCAAAAAAATATCCGGTAAATTCATTGTATGTATTTACAAAAACCAGTGTTTCGCGAGAGCCTTCAAAAGTAAATTTCGGGTAGGAATCTTCTTTCGGAAGTTCGTAAACATCTGCTCCGCTCAAAATTTCAATACCGTCCGTAAAACTGTTGTAACGTATCGGTATTACGGTGGAAATATCTCCCAATCTGGCAGGAAGAAATTTTGGATTGTAATATGGAGTCCCTTCAATATCGGAATATTTTAATGTTGTTTCCCCATTGTTCACCTTGTCAATGAATTTATTAAAACGGGAAACTTCCCATAGTGATTGTTGAGCCTGAATTTGAACTCCGATAAAAGCAACTATTGCTATAATAATATTTTTTTTCATGATAAATTTATTGGGAACAAAGATAATAAATAATCATCCGATTTTCAAAAAACATTTTAATCAAAATTTGAAAACCGATGGAAAAAGCATAATTTCGCTTTTGGCTTCTTGAATTTTGTCAGGCTGAGGAAGTCGAAGCCTTGAACCCTGAACTTTGAACCTTGAATTTTTATAATGGATAAAATAAAAATATTAGTTGTGGACGACCATCCGATGGTTTTGGAAGGAATGAACAATATTCTTTCGCAGATGAATTTTGTAGAAATCATCGGGCTTGCCAATCATCCGTACAAAGCGATGTACATCATAAACACTCTGATTCCCGATATGATTCTGACCGATATCAATATGCCGGAAATCAACGGGATAGAATTTACCGCAAAAATTAAAAAAGAATATCCCGAAATCAAAGTCATCGCGATGAGCAGTTACAGCGAACGGAGTTACATCTCACAAATGCTGCAAAACGGCGCATCCGGCTACATTCTGAAAAATTCGTCCGCCGAAGAAATAGAAGACGCGATACTTTCCGTGATTTCCGGCGAACAATATCTGAGCGAAACCCTCCAACTGAACCGACAAGAAGAACAGGAAATGGACAAAATTCCGCTGATGAGCAGCCGCGAAAAAGATGTCTTATTACTTGTAGCAGAAGGACTTACGACTGCACAAATCGCGGAAAAATTGTTTATAAGTTCCCACACGGTGGACAGTCATCGCAAAAATTTGCTCACCAAACTCGGCGTTGCCAATACCGCCGGTCTCATAAAATTAGCCACAAAATACGGATTGCTGTGAGTGTATTTTTACTTTGTATATTTCATTTTTTCGCGTTTTCGAATACGAAATTTAAGTTGAATTTAAAGTCGTGCAAACCGAAAAACTCTTTATTTTCATAAAGCGGATATACAGAAAACTAAATTCAACAAAAGTCTTTTGTCTTTTTTGCTCGGTTCTTTTGAAAATTATCCGGATGTCATAAAGTATTCACATTGTTCAAATCTTCAAAGGCTTGCACCAACCTTTTTACAAAAGTTTCTTCGCCTTTTCGGATCCAAACGCGCGGGTCGTAGTATTTTTTGTTGGGTTTGTCGTCTCCTTCGGGATTTCCGATTTGCGTTTTCAGATATTCTAAATTATTCACCATATAATCTCTGATGCCTTCGGTGTAAGCGAATTGAAGGTCGGTATCAATATTCATTTTGATAACGCCGTAACTGATTGCCTCTCGGATTTCTTCCAATGTAGAACCCGAACCGCCGTGAAATACGAAATTTACGGGTTTGTCTTTGGTTCCGAATTTTTCTTGAACAAATTTTTGAGAATTGTCTAAAATTTTCGGTGTCAGCACCACATTTCCTGGTTTATAAACACCGTGAACATTCCCGAAAGCCGCAGCAATCGTGAAATTTGGCGAAACGGATTTTAATCTTTCGTAGGTGTATGCCACATCTTCCGGCTGTGTGTAGAGTTTGGAATTGTCCACACCGGAATTGTCCACGCCGTCTTCTTCGCCGCCGGTAACGCCAATTTCTACTTCGAGCGTGATTCCGATTTTCGACATTCGTTCAAAATAATTGCAGGAAATATCCAAATTTTCGTGAAGAGTTTCTTCGGACAAATCGAGCATGTGCGAGGAATAAAGCGGTTTTCCGTGATGTTTGAAATGATGTTCGTTGGCTTCCATCAAACCGTCAATCCACGGCAAGAGTTTTTTTGCGCAATGGTCGGTGTGCAGAATCACGGTTGCGCCGTAGGCTTCTGCCAAAGTGTGAATGTGTTTTGCGCCTGCAATTCCGCCAAAAATGGCACCTTTTTGTCCATCGTTTCCCAAACCTTTTCCACCGTTGAAAGCCGCTCCGCCGTTGGAAAATTGGATGATTACGGGAGCGTTCAGTTTTGCGGCGGTTTCCATCGTTGCGTTCACATTGCTGGAACCGATGACATTTACCGCCGGAAGTGCATAATTATTTTCTTTTGCGTGTTGAAAAATTTCTGTAACCAAGTTACCTGTGGCAACGCCTGCCGGGAATTTTCTGCTCATAGTTTCCGGATTTTTAAAATTAGGTTCGTAAAGTTACAAAATTTTATAATAGATTCAGTGAAAAAAAAGAATCACTCGTTCTATTTTCTCAAAATCCGAAGTCCCACACCGCAATTTAAGCATTTTTTTGTTTCGCAGAAATTTTTGAAATGATGGATTAAACTTTGACTTTCCAATGCGGATTTCACATCGGTTCCCAAAGTTTTCCATTGGGAAATAATCATGTTTTTTTCGGGATTTAAGGTTTTATAAAATTCCAGAATTTCGTCTGCAATTTCTTCGTTAAAATTTTTGTGATACGCATATTTCAGCGGAAGAATGGCGTTCAGAATGATGAGTTCCGCAAAATCTTCGGTTAAAATTTTCTCTTGATTCACCGGCGAAATTTTCCCGAAACTGAAATGTGTGTCCCAATATTCGCTCGCTTTTATGCCTTCGAAAATCGCAAAAAGTTCCGGAGAAGTTTTAGCATTGATGATTTTTGAAAACAAATTTTGCTCCCGAGAATACAAATTTGCAAGTTGCGAAAGCCGAATAGTTGGGAAATTCGGAGGTCTTAATCTTAAAAATTTTGGGGAAAATTTTTGCTCGGAAATAGGATATTTATTTTTTAAAAATTCAAATTCGCGTTTCCAAATTTTGGTGTGTTCGTCTTCGGGATGTTCGAGCCAATCGGCTTTTCCGAAAAATAAGGCTTCGAGTTGAGTTTGATTTTGGCAAATTTTCCGAACAGTAGAAAAATCCAAATGTTCTGCCATTTCCCGAAAAATCGCGGCATTCACCTTTAAACCGAAAGCATAGGCGAGAAGATGAAACAAAACGGCTTCGTAATCATTTTTAAATTTCGACAATTTTTCCTCGATTTCTCCGGCTTTTTCATCTAATTTTTTCAGCACATTTTCCTCGTGAAAATTGAGCGGAATTTTGGAATAATGAAAGTTTTTTTCGCAGGGAATAAATCGGCTTTCCTTTTGAAAACTATTGTATTTATGAATGATTTCGGCATTAATATAATTTTTCAGTTTGAGCGTTGGAATATTTTTTTTCCGAAGTTCTTCAATGTCCGAGTCGTTTTCAAAAACGACGTGAAGAATGATGTTTTCGTAGGCAGAATCCGAAGAATGTCGGTGAAAAACCCAATCGGAAGATTTGAGATGAAGTTCGATGTTTCCGACGAAAATCAGGTTTTTGGTTTTAATTTTCGCGAGCAGAAAATCCGGTCCCGAATCATGGTTCCATTTCCCGAAATCTATTATTTCTATTGGGTTTCCTTCAATGTCTTTAAAATCAAAACCCGTGAAAATTTTGAAATTCCATAAATATTGAAGTAGTTTTTCGGTCATGATTTTCTATGTTTTATTCCTAATTTCTTTAAAATCTTTTTTATTAATTCCTAATTTTTCCTTTTATTTTCAAACGAAATCCGAGTGATTAAAATCCGATAGTGTTGCGTCGTTTATAACAAATATTGATGTAAGTCATTGTATATGATTCTATTAGGTGTTTTTTCATGTGCCGGACACAGATGTGTTCAGATTGCCAAAAACTGTTTTCCCGAAAATGTTTTCAATTTGCCTAAAAGTTCCAATTCCAAAAGAACCGGCAGAATTTTATACGCCGGTGTTTCCAATTTTTCCGCAATTTCATCTAAAGAAATATTCGGATTTTTTAAAATGACATTGTATATTAATTCTTGATTTTCAGAGAGTTGTATTTTTATTTCGGATTTTGGAAAAAGATCGCCGACTTTGCTTTCAGGTTCGGAAATCCCCAAATCTCTCATCAAATCTTTCATTGTAGAAATGGTAGCGGCTTTGTTTTGATAAATCAGCAAATTGCAACCTTGGCTGTATTTGTCTGAAATTTTTCCCGGAAGCGCAAAAACATCGCGATTGTAAATATTCGCAAAAGTTGCCGTGCTGACGGAACCGCCGCCAAAAGCGGTTTCCACGATAATGCTTGCTTGCGAAATTCCCGCAACAATGCGATTTCTTTGGATAAAATTTTCGCGGTCGGGTTTTTGTGAAGAGTTAAATTCCGTGAGCAAAGCACCGCCGTTTTCCAAAATTTTTTCCGAAAGTTTTTTGTTCTTCGATGGATAAAGCGTATGAAATCCGTGCGCCAAAACCGCAACAGTCGAGATTTCGTTTTTTAGCGATTGTTCGTGAACTTCCGTATCTGCGCCCAACGCAAGACCGCTGATAGAAACAATATTTTTCTCTTTGATTTCCGAAAAAAAATCGCGGATAAATTCTTTTCCGTAGCCGGTGATATTTCGCGTTCCGACTACGCTGACGGCTTTTCCCGTTTCGTCAATTTCCCCTTTTTGATAGAGAATTGCAGGCGCATCATCGCATTCGTTCAAGAGTTTTGGCAGTTCGCCCAAATGCCGAAGATTAATTTTAATATTATGTTTTTCGCAAAATTTTAATTCATTTTCTGCAAATTTTAACAAATCTTCACCGCCGATTTCGCGAACAATTCTCGTTCCGATTCCCGAAATTTTTGCGAGTTCCTTCTTGGAAGATTTCCAAACCTTTTCCGCCGAACCCAATGCACGAACCAATTTGCTGAAGTTGATATCTCCAACCAAATTGCATTTTCGCAGCGCGATAGAATAGAGGTGTTCTTCTGAAAACATTGGGTACAAATTTAGGAAATATAGATTAAGGTTGAGAATTAAGTTTAATACAAATCCCTTTCAGTAAAACACCGAAAGGGATTTTTTTTAGTTTCATTATAAAAATTTAAGGAAACGTAACTCCCGAATAAGCGTTCGGATTTACTTGCGGCAGATTAGATCTGTAAGTTTTATTAATCGCTTTGATAAATTCATTGGCGATAATCGCGTAGCCTCTTCCCGTGAGGTGAACGCCGTCCAAAGAAAATGTTCCGCCGGTGATGAAACTCGCGGTGTAAGTTACGCCGCTCCATTGGATTCCGGATTGTCCGCCCAATTCAACCATTTTTTTATTGGCATCTACGAAAGCCAATTCGTATTCAACTGCCAATCCTGCGATTGCGGAATTGTATGATGCAACAGCAGTAGCAATATTATCTACTTCATCGGATGTCAATGAATATTGGTCTCCGATAGGAAAACTTGCACCGTAAATAAATTGAGACGTTGGTGTCGGAGGTTGATTTGTAATAGCATCCAAACCTAAAATACCACTTGCTGTAAGAAGGATGAGTTCTCCTTCTTCTGCTTGACGTGCTTGCCCAAAAGCATTTCCTATAAAAGTAGCCTGATCTTGCGGATAGCCGTTTTGCATTAATGCTGCTGTAAGTTGAGCCGAAAGGTCTGTGAGTTCATTATCTACAATAAGAACGGGGTTATTTCCTGCCGATACGAGATTAATTCTATCTCCTTGTCCGAAGAACGTAAGAGCTGCTTTTAAAGGTCCGTAAATGCCTGTGTTCAATGCTTGGGCTGTAGCATCATCCATAGGAATTGCATTATAAGGAACCGTTGTGAAAAACGGAATACTTGTAACGTCAGGAATATTTGCAATCACGCCTTTTGCGTTGTTTGCCGTCAATATATCCAACATTCCTTTAATGGAACCTGCCACAACATTCGGGTCGGAAATATCGTTGGAGCCGTAAGTCGTCGGATCGAAATTTCCGGTTTGATTAATACCCGAACCACCGCTTGTAGCATAGCCGAGAACATCATTGTTTCCTATCCAAAGCGAGAAAAATGTAGGCTGTTGATCGGCGGCATCACCGATAACCGTTGAAGTAGCACTCGATGAAAATCTTACATAATACGGATTTGCAGCTCCGATAGGCACTCCCGCAATATTTCCATATCCGGATGCTACCAAATGATAAGATTTTGCTCCCGGAACTCCGAAATTGTTTAATGGTCCCGTAATTTTATTCGCAATATCCGTAGTCGGTGCTGCTGCAACATTTTTAAGAACCGGCGCACCGTTTGCAAAAGATTCGATATAAAGTTTTGTGCCCAGAATAGGATTTCCGTTAAGCAGCAATCCGCCGTTGTTGTCCGCCATCATCGGCTGTATAAAATCTCCGCCTCCGGCAAGTTTCATTTGTCCGGCAATCATTGAAGGGTAAGATTCGTTTTGTCCGTCTATATACAAAGCTCCGTCTCTATATCCTGCGGTAAGGGAATTTCCCAAAGAAATGTATTTGGAAAAATCGGCATCTCCGTTCGTAACGGCAATATCCTGAACGTCTTGGTCAAAATCTGTTTTGCAAGACGTAACGCTTAGCAACGCCAGCGTAAGTGTTGATATGAATATTTTTTTCATGTTCGTTTTATTTAATGAGGTTATATCTAAGTCCAAGTCCCAAATACAAAGTTTGTGCTTTGGCTTGTCCGTAGAAGTCGTAATACATATTATCTACATTTCTGCTTTTCGGGAAAGATTTTGCGGCGGCGATATCCACACCGAAACTTCCGAAATTCAGACCGATACCTGCGGTAATCACATTGGCATCAAAAGACGGCGTTTCTGCGATGAAATCTTTATCTTCATAAGGAGATTCGTCGTAGTACCAACCGAGCCTTCCTGCAAACATATCACTGAATTTATATTCGGTTCCGAGGCGAATGGTGCGCGTATTGTGGAAATTTTTCGGAGTTAGAAGCATGGTTTCATCTTCGTCAATATTTCCAATCGGTGCATTTTCAAAATCCAACAGCAAGTTGTAATATTCGCTCCAGCCGGTATAATTAAAATCTGCGGACATCAGCCATTTCGGAGTGATTTTGTAGGTAATACCAATCGTGTACTCATCTACCAAAGGCAAAGTGGCTTTGAATTTATCTTGTCCGTTCGCATCCACGCCTATCAGCGGGAACAAACTTGGAGAAACATTAAACGTTGCCACGCCGTTTTTGGCTTTCATATCCACCGGCGAACGATACGCAACGCTGACGTCGAGTTTATCGCTTGGCTGAAAATAAAACCCGATTCCGAAACCGCTTCCTGTGGCTTTATCGTCGCTCAGATTCAGTGTTCCGTCAAATTGCGTTACGGCTTTATCCCAATCCACTTTTCCGGTGGCATAAATATAGCTCGCTCCAAACGCTACCCAAGGTGCTAATTTCACAGAAACCATCGGTTGAAAATACATCGCTCTCAGTTCCATTTTCTGCACCAATTCTTTACCTTCCCAATCCTCGCCCCAATCAATCGTGCTTCCGAAAGGTGTGGTAAAACTAAATCCTACGGAAACATCGTCGATGATTTTGTAGGCTACAGCCGCGTACATCGGCGTTCCTACCGGATTGTCGGTTTCGTAGGATTGCATTGTGGACCTGTTTTGAAACGTGATTTTAGAAAACGTTCCAAAACCTCCCGCTGCGACGCTCAATTTAGCGGGGATAAAAGAAATTCCCGCCGGATTGAAAAACGCAACACTTGCATCTTCGGCATGAGCACTCGTGTGTGCCATCGCAAGTTGTTTTACACCTTGCAACGACACGCGAAAGCCGCCTGCATAAAGCATTGCTCCTGCTAAAATTGTCGTTAAAACAAATAGTTTTTTCATATTCATTATTAATTATAGATTCTCAAATATAAAATTATTTTTGATTAATGTGTTAAATTATCTTAAATTTTTTGTTTACAATCAATCATCTTAAAATTATTTAAAAATATAATTAATTGATAAATAATTATTTACGGAGTTTTAAATTTAGTAGTTGCAGCATAGCGATTTGTGAAAACTAAAATTGAACTTATGATGTGACCTGCGATTTTTTTGCGTATTTACAATTCAACACTCCGATTTTGCTCAGCGCAATAAAATTCGTCAGATTGAGCCTATCAAAATTTTACACATTAATTAGACAGACTCTGTACGACAATTAAAAAACGTTTTTCTTTCCTGATTCTGTTGATTTCGGGGTTAATAGAATAATTGTAGGAGGTGCGAAAGTCGGCTTTTTCAAGCAATGTGTGGTCAAAAACGGCTTGTGTTAAATTACAGTTGTCAAACACGGCGCTTGTCAAGTCGGCTTCCGTAAAATCAGTTTCCTGCAACTGTGAATTTTTGAAAACGGTCTTTTTAATTTTCGTTTTGTAAAACGTAGCGTGATTTAATTGGCAACCCTCAAACGAAAAAGAAAGTCCGAATTCGTTGCAGGTGTCAAAGCGAAGCCCCAACATTTTGCAGTCTATAAATTTGACGTCCCGAAATGCCGTTTTATTGAGTTTTGCCAAGCTGAAATTGCAATCTTTAAATGTGCAGTCCGCAAACTTAAACCCGGAAAAATCCTTATCGGCAAAATCGCAACTGCTGAAAATACAATTTTCGTATTCGCCTTTTTCCGGCAAATCATTTTTGTCAAAAGTTTTGTCTTGTATGTAATTTTCCTGTTTGGTCATTGGGTTGAAAGTAGTATTTTTTCCGGCATAATCTTATTCTTTGTTCAAAAATTCATCCGTAAAATGTTGTCGGTGTTTTTAGATACAGAATTTATTTCCCCATATTCTTTATTCATGATTTTTCCGTTTTCTTTCGCAAATAAAACCGCTTTCATCTGTCAGTGTTCCGAATAATGACTTTTTTAAAGGGCAACGAAGTTACGAAAAATCCCTTGATTTTTAGCCGACGGTGAGCGGCGTGCGTGCAAGAATTTTTATATTCGCACCATTTAGTTTGATTTTGCCACGTCATTAAAATTGCACGAAAAAAATGCAATTTATCCGAATATTGCATTTTATTTATGCAAAAACACATATATTTGCAGAAAAATGATGTTGATATGGAAAGTTTAAAGGCATATTATCACAAGTTGCTGAGGGAAACAAGCACTGATTTTCAACGGTATAACTTTAGCACAATCAACTGGAAAGCGCGAATGATTGGTTTGACAGGAGCGCGTGGCGTGGGCAAAACTACACTGATTTTGCAACACATTAAATTGGAATTACCTGCCGAAGAAACGCTGTATGCTACGGCAGACGATTTTTATTTTGCTTCGCACACTTTGCTTGATTTGGCAGACGAATTTGAAAAACGAGGCGGTAAAACGTTGTTTATTGACGAAATACACAAGTATAAAGAATGGTCGCGCGAATTGAAAATGATATACGACTACCACCCGCGCCTGAAAGTGGTCTTTACAGGATCTTCGGTGCTTGATATTAACAGAGGTGCCGCCGATTTGAGCCGTCGCGCCGTGATGTACAAAATGCAGGGCTTGTCGTTTCGCGAATTTTTGGCAATGTTCAAAGGCATTCAATCGAACACATATTCATTGCAGGAAATTATTGAACACAAGGTAGAAATTCCCGAAATCGAACATCCGTTGCCCTTGTTTGAAGAATATTTGCGTTGCGGTTATTATCCGTTTATGCAGGAAGAAGATTTTTCTATTCGTTTACAACAGATTGTCAGCCAAACACTTGAAATTGATATTCCCCAATATGCCGATATGAATGTGGCGACAGGCAGAAAACTTAAGCAACTGATGGCAATTATTGCGCAAAATGTTCCATTCAAGCCTAATTTCACAAACATTGCCTCTCTTTTGGGCACAAGCCGAAATAATATATCCGATTATTTTCTTCACATTGAAGAGTCCGGTCTGATTGGGCAACTGCGCGATGCAGCAGGTGGAATTAATGGTTTTGGGAAAATAGATAAAGTGTATTTAGACAATACAAATCTACAATACGGTCTGATTGCGGAACAGCCGAACATTGGCAATGTGCGTGAAACATTCTTTTTTAATCAATTAAAAGCAAAATACGATATTTTTGCTTCGCCTGTTTCTGATTTTCAGATAAGTGATATGACTTTTGAGGTGGGAGGAAAGAGCAAAAAACAGAAACAGATTAAGGATGTTGCAAAAGGATTTGTGGTGAAAGACAATATTGAATTTGGCTACTCAAATATTATTCCGCTTTGGCAGTTTGGAATGCTTTACTGATAGGATAATTTACAAATTTTCTGTTTCGTCATTGGGTTGAAAGTTGCTTTTTTTCCGGCATATTCTTATTCTTTGTTTTTGTTCAAAAATTCATCCGTAAAATGTTGCCGGTGTTTTTCCTGCGCAAATTTATCGTCATTAAATTGATTTGATTTCCCTTTGGGAATAGAAAGCGACGTCCATTTTTCGGCAAGCATTTTTCCGATAAAAACCATTTGCCCGACGTGATAAGCATAATGCGCCAACTGCCGATTTATCGCTTCCACAACGGAATGTCCCTGATTTCGGATGAAAATTTCTTTCGCTAAATCCGTTTCTGTCAAAGGATTTATGGCGTTAAATAAATAGTGCCAACCTTCATTCCATTTTTCTAAAAGTTCGGTTTTATCGGCGATGTCGTTTTCAAATTCCGCTTCTCGGTTTCGCCAATTTTTTTCGCCGTCTGAGGCTAAAAAATCCGTCCACCGCGAGAGCATATTGCCCCAAAGATGTTTCACAATCGTTGCAATGCTGTTGCTTTCTTCATTATATTGCCAAAATAATTGCTCATCCGAAACTTGCGAAAATGTTTTCTCGCCCAACATTTTGTAATATTCAAATTGCTTTTTCGCACTTTCTAAATAATTATTTTCCATAGTAGAATTTTTTGTGTTGTAAATTTAAAATTATTATAAGTCTATTGTTACAATTTTGAATAAAATATCAATGAGGATTTTTCAATAACATTTTGTTCTAAATAAAATCCTGCCAAAGGCGGATTGGCGTCGGCATCCAACCCAAGTTTATCAACTTTCAAAGCATAAACAGTAACGGTATATTTGTGAAAACCGCTACCTTTTGGAGGACAAGGACCGCCATATCCCAAAAATCCAAAATCGTTTTTACTTTGAATGGCATTTTCGGGAACTGACTTACCATTTATATTTCCCGCTCCTGATTTTAATTCGGTTACGGAAGAAGGAATATCAAAAATAAGCCAATGCCACCAACCGCTTCCTGTCGGTGCGTTTTCATCATAAATGGTTACGGCAAAACTTTTGGTATCCTTCGGTGCGTTTTCCCAAAACAGTTGCGGGGAAATATTTTCTCCCGAACATCCGTTGAAGTTTGCCATTTGTTTTGATGATGCCTGTCCGCCCAATTCATTGCTCTTTAAAGTAAAAGTTTGAGCAAAACTCTGAAATACGACCATTAGCGTCGTAAAAGAAAAAACTATTCTTTTCATTATCTTAATTTTTCTGCAAAGTTCACGGAAAATTTTTGTTCCGGTGTTTATTTACCCGCTCAAAAACTTGCGCTAAACGTTCATTTTTTTGCAGAAAAACTTGGGCGAAGCACCAAAATATTTTTTAAATTCATTACTGAACGAAGAAAGATTTTCGTATCCCAAATCATAAAAAAAATCGGAAGGTTTTTTATGATTCAACAATTCTCTTTTTGCTTTTTCCATTCTTTCTTTTATAAAATATTTACGGGGAGATGTTTGATAAATTTCGGAAAATTTTCTTTTAAATGAAGATACGCTCATGTTGGAAAGAAAAGCAAGTTCTTTAACAGACAAATTTTGATAAAGATTGTTTTTTATTAATTTTTTAAATGTAAAATTTGAGTTTCCGGTTAAGGCATTTTGTAGAAAATTCAACATCGTATTTTGAAATTTTCGATACAGATACAACAAAATTTCCTCTGTTTTTATACTGCATAATTTTTCGTCTTTAGCAATGGTTTGTTTTAAAAGCAATAGTGAGGCTTCAAAATTTCGGATGAATTCATCTTTTGTCGGCGTTGTATTGCTCTTATTCGTTTTTTTCGGAACAGTGATATTATTTCTTATGATAAAATCATTCAAAAAATCATCGGAAAAAAATATAAGAATACTTTCGTATTTTTTGATTTCACTTATTTTCTCGCTCATCAGCACGTTTCCTTTCGGCAGCAAAAAGAATGTTGCCTTGCTGATTTTTGTTAAAGTATCTTCATAATAAAGTGTTTTTTCTCCTTCCAGCAGCAGACACAAAAGATTTTGGCTGAAAATTACTTTATTTTTCTCCGATGATTTTTTAGTTTGATAAAAATAACAACCCGTTTCGGCAGGATTGCCATTAAAAAAATCATCGGGAAGATTATAAATTTCGCTCATTGGATTGACAATCTTTTAATTTATTTCATTGATGCAAATTTAAGTATCAATTATCAATCGCAACCGGAAACCGATCTTCGTTCGGAAAATTTTGGACAGAGCAGGGAAATGATATAGAAATAATTTTGGGTTTGAAAAAATTTCTAATTTCTAATTTCTAATTACTTATCACCCCGCATAATTCCTAAAAAACAGCGGAACACTTTCAATGCCTTTGTAGAAATTGAAAAGTCCGTAGTGTTCGTTTGGCGAATGTATGGCATCGGAATCCAAACCAAAGCCCATCAATACGGATTTTGCGCCGAGAATTTTCTCGAACATCGCCGTAATCGGAATGCTTCCGCCGCCTCTGAATGGCAGAACTTCTTTTCCAAAAGCCGATTCCATCGCTTTTTTGGCGGCGATAAATTCTTTGGTGTCGGTCGGTAAAACGTACGGCATTCCGCCGTGATGCGGCGTTACTTTCACTTTCACGTTGTCCGGAGCGATTTTTTCAAAATGTTTGGTAAATTTTTCCGTGATTTCTTCCGGCGTTTGATACGGCACCAAACGCATCGAAATTTTGGCAAATGCTTTTGAAGGAATCACGGTTTTTGCACCTTCGCCGATGTAGCCGCCCCAAATTCCGTTGCAATCCAAAGTCGGACGAATGGAAGTTCTTTCCAATGTGGTGTAGCCTTTTTCGCCTTCAATACCTTTCAATCCGATGGATTTTTTAAATTTTTCCGGATCGTCTTTCAGGCGGTTCATTTCGGCGCGTTCTTCGGCGGAAACTTCTTGCACGTTGTCATAAAATCCGTCAATCATAATGTGTCCGTTTTCGTCTATTAATTTCGCAATCATTCGGCTCAAAACGTGAATCGGGTTTGGAACGGCGCCGCCGTAAAGCCCGGAATGCAAATCTATGCTCGGACCTTCCACTTCCACTTCCACATAACTCAAGCCGCGAAGTCCGGAAGTAACCGTAGGTTGTTCGTTGGAATAGATGTGCGTATCCGAAATCACGATGCAATCACAGGCTAATTTTTCCCGATTTTCATTCACGAAAGTTCCCAAATTTGCGGAGCCGACTTCCTCTTCACCTTCCAAAATAAATTTTACGTTGCAAGGCAGCGAATTGGTTTTCATCATCGCTTCAAACGCTTTTAGGTGCATAAAAAACTGACCTTTATCATCGGCAGAACCTCTGGCAAAAATAGCACCGCTCGGGTGAATCTCAGTTTTTTCGATGTAAGGTTCAAAAGGTGGTTTTTTCCATTCGTCGAGCGGATCCGGCGGCTGAACGTCATAATGTCCGTAAACCAAAACGGTCGGCAGATTTTTATCTAAAATTTTTTCTCCGAAAACTACGGGATAGCCTTTCGTTTGGCAGATTTCCACGTTGTCCGCGCCTGCGTTTTTCAGATGTTCGGCGACCAAATCTGCGCATTTTAAAACCTCATTTTTGTAGGCGGAATCCGCGCTGATGGACGGAATTTTCAGGAGTTCAAAGAGTTCTTCCACAAAACGCTGTTTGTGTTCATCAATGTAATTAAGAGTGGTTTGCATAAGTTTGTTTTTTTTAGATTTTAGACTTTGAGAGAAAAGATTTTGTTTGTATCTATTTTCGGATTTTATCCAAAGCATTTTTAGTTGAATTTATATCTTTAAAATATGTATTTTCAATAAAATAGAATTGCTTATCGTCTTTCAGTGTATTTTTTAAGGTGGATGTTAAAAATTGGTAATCGGTGAAATCTATTTTTGTGTCCAAAATGTTTTTTAGCCATTCCCACATTTTATTTTTGCCGATTTCTTTTTCTATTGCCGTAAAAATAATCGGAGCATAATTATAAACAAAGGTTTCTCTGTCTTTAATATCCGTTATTGATTTTATGGAATAAAAACAAACATCATTAAAATTTTTCAGAGATTCAAACTTTTCGGTTAATTTTTTGTTGTACGGTTCGGCATCGACTAAATCCTCCATTAATTTTAAAGACATATATTCTGAAAACCCTTCAGACATCATATCTCCCAAAGTGGAATTAAATACTTTATAAGTTCCGAAATAATAATGTCCCAATTCGTGTGCAATAAATTGTTTATATCCATCCGAAACCTCCTGTTTAAGCAAAGATTCCAGAGTGTTGTATTTTCCCCAGCCGATACTTACAATTGTAGGATATGTAACAAAAAGCCAAGCATTGTTGATTGAAGTAGGAGTGGTTTTTATAAAAATCGGCGATTGATCAAACTTAATGTTAAGTTTTTGTTCGTAATATTTTTTGAATGATGAAATTAAATTTGAAAATTGTCGAGTTTCATCTTTTGTATATTTTGAGTTTAGAATAGTGATATTTCCATCGTCTTCAAAATTGAATTTTCCGCAAAACAAAGCCGGTTCGTAAGGTTCGTTGCTTGTGAATCTCGCATAAGTTCCGCTCACAGGCTTGCTTCCGTTGATATAAAGCGTGGAACAATCCTCGCAAGTCAGTTCGATATCATACACGATTTCGCTGTAAGCGATATCATTTTTTGCATCATACAAATAAGGAATCCAAGCGGTTTGAAAACCGTCTGTTCTCACAGAATATCCGTTGAATGCAATGTTTCCTTTCCAATCAAATCTCGAATAATTTTGAATGGTATCTTTCGCTACGGGAAATTTTCCGACATATCTGAATTGCAATTCTTCCGGCAAAAATTTGCTTTTTCCCGTATTGTCCGGAAAATAATACGCCAAAGATTCTCCTGTGGAAGCGGAATCTTTATCCGATATATCATAGCCGAGAACAAAATCATTTGGTTTTTTACTTCTGATATGCAATAAATTCATTCCGGTATTTAATCGAATCAAATAATCATCAATTCTCGGAATATCGCTCATCGTGATATCACATTCAAAAGTTCCTTCGGTTACGGATATTTTCACTTTACCTTTGATGTGAGGCGCGTTTTCCTGCGAAAACAAATTTGCCGAAAACAGAAAAAATATAATGAGTGAAATAAATGTTTTTTGCATAAGTTTATTTTTTTTTAGATTTTAGACTTTAGACTTTGAGAGAAAAGAATAAAGACTAATCATAAAGTCGATTTTCAATGTCCATTCTTTGGTGTAATACTCTGATAATTTCTGTAATATTTTTCCGTGATTTTTTATAAAAAATAATGTGGGATTTCACTTTTGTCGCTCGATAACCTTTTTTCAAGTGTTCCATAGATCTACCGCTTTCAAAATTTTCGGCTACGAATTCAATTTCATCCATTATCAAACGATAATATCGGTCTGCTTGTTCTTGCGACCAATTTTCATAAGTGTACAACCAAATATTTTCAATATCTTCATTCGCTTTTTCACTTATTTCGTATTTCATTTGTTCAAGTATTTTTCGTGAAGTTTTTCCAAATTTTTATTTCGGTCAAAGTTTTTTATCATTCCGCTTTTTTCACCGAGTTCGAGTTCGTTTATTAAAATTTTGGATTTATTTTCTTCATTTTCCAATAAACGTAAAGCGGTTCGGATAACTTCACTCGCAGAATTGTATTTTCCTGTGTTGATTTTTTCACTGACGTAATTTTCAAAATAATCGCCAAGCAATATGGATGTATTTTTTCCCATTTATAATTTTTTTTAAATTTTATCAAAAATACCAATTTTGGTTTTCAAACAAGGTTTATTAAGTCTATTTTTTTTAGATTCTAAGATGAAAGAATACTGTTTTTATTCTTGTCCGTTCAAAATTTTATTTACAAAATCTGTCCATTCATACGGCGGAATACTTTTATCCAAATAATAATCCGGCTGAATGCCTTTGCCGTCAATGGTAAAATCGGGAATCCGCATACTTCTCGAAAGCGAATAGCCGAGTTCAAATTCTTTGCAGGGCGAATCCACGAAATACATATTGGAAATATCCAAAACGCCGAAAGTGGTTGTGCCGAAAAGTTTTACTTTTTTACTTTGTTTTGCGGCAAGCAGAAATTGCTCGTCCGTACTTCCGTTTTGTTGATTGATGATGATGCCTACATTTTTCGGATAAGGATAAATGGTATCAAATTTGGTTGTGCTGACAATATCATCGCCTATATTTACATATTTTCCTAAGTTTTTTTCTAATTTTTCGTAGGCATTTTTTGCCCATTTTTTGTCTTCTTCATCAAGTCCGTATTCGTCGGGATTGTTAATGAAATCCAACATTCGTTGATTGTTCAATTTGGTCGAAAAATATTCAACGCCCACTCCTCTAATCGGATTGGTGTAAATAAACGGAAGGATTTCCCGATAACTGCCGTCGCTGCCGCCGGTTCCGTTGTGGATGTCAATAATCAGATTTTCGGTTTTGAGAATTTTGTCGCGATTTGCCGCAATTACGCTGTCAATCGCTTTTTTATGCATATCTCCGAAAGACGGAATTCTGAAATAAAGCGTGGTTTTGTTCAATTCTTCAAGGTAAGGAGAAGTTGCTTCTATTGATTTGAAATATTGAGTATATTCGGTTTCTTCTATTTTCGGATAAATTCTGACCAATTGAGTATTTCCGACTTGCAAATGATTTTTTCCGGTCAGCGACACATTTTCAGATTCCACCGCCGAATGATTCCGCATATAAAACACAGAGGAGGTTTTGTTTTCGTCTATGGTAAATTTGAGTTTAATTTGTCCCGCCGTCCAAGTTTCCGCTCCCGATTCTATGATAAAACCGATGTATTGATTGCCTTGTTTTGTGATGCCGATTTTGTAAGGCGCTGATTCCCAGATTCCTTCATAATCAATATCTTTTTTGTTGTCCAAATATTTTTTGAATTTTTCCGTACTTATGGAATAGGTTTCCCAATCCGAAAATTTTTGAGGTTCCGTATTTGCTTGAGTATTGGTTTGCTGATATTTTTCATTCAGTTTAATGCCAATGTGTCCCGAGCGAAAAAACGTCAGCCATTCGTACAAAACAGGCGTACATTCGGAAAGTGTTTTGATGTTTTTTACTTTTTCTAAAATTCTTTTATTGTGGTCTGTGTATGCCTGTTCGCCTTTTGTTTCCAGCGCATATCGAAAACCGGCATCGTTTTCTTCAAAAGTTTTTTTTACCCATTCATAATTGCTCACACAATCGCAGTTTTGTCCGAGAGCAAGCGTTGTTAGGAAAATAAAAATCAGAGTAAGGTTAAATTTTATCATTGTAATTGATGTTTTTGCGGTTGTTTAATATTCAAATTTGTCTATATATTTTTGTGAAGTTTTTCCGGATTTTTATTTCTAAAATATTGCTTTTATCAAACCTTCCGAATATTCTTTGTATTCGCCCTTTTCAAATTGTTCTCTGCTTTTTTGAATCGCTTTTTGAAATATTTCCTGTTCTTCGCTCAATTCCACAGATTTCACGCCTTTTGTTTGAGAAAACAACTTCTTTAAAAACGAAACATCCGCCGTTTCTTCTAATTTTACGATGATGTCCATACGTTTTTTATCGATTTTTTATTATTCCATAAGTTGTTCGACACCGCGAAAATGTCAATTCATCGACCTTTTAATCGAAAATTTATCGACAAAAATTGTCTTTTGTCTTTATTCTTTGTTCTCCGAGTCTGTATTTACGCTGTCCGTTTCGGGAGTTGTGCTCGGAACTGTTGCGGTGTCGCTTTTGGCGGCGGTTTCGTGTTGGTGACTTTGAGCGTCGTCAGCGTAAGTTTCGATGTTCTCATTTTTTAAAGAACCTTTGTTGCCGCCGGCTTGCATTTTTTTGCAACTTACGATTAAAACGGCAACACACAGAACGATGATTGTTTTTTTCATATTAAAAAATTATTGATTGCCCAAAAGTAAGAAATATTGCGTTTTTCGGCAAGATTTTTACAGCGATTTTAAAATGATTTTTCCTTTTTCGGTTTGTGTGAAAATAAGATATTGGTTTCCGCCGTCTTTTAATCCGTATTTTTTCTTGATTTCTTCGGGTTTCAACGGATGATTTTTTGAAATGATGTTGAACGTTTCGCCTTTTTTAATTTCCTGACTGTCAATAGTTTTCATTTCTAAAACTCTGCCCGGAAAATGTTTTATGATCTGGTTTGAAGTATAAAGATGCGTGTTCGGATGAAGTTTTTTTAAACCGAATTTTTCCGAAACCAAATCAAACGCACCGGATTTTAAAACCGCCGAATTGGGAATAAAAATAAATTTTTCGGGTTCGGAATATATTGATTTTGAGTGGTTTAATTCATTAAAATTAAATTGAAAATCCGGCTCGTCGGTTTCTAAATTAGCGGCTTTGATTTTTATTTTTTCCGATTTTTCTTTTGAGCGGATTAAAACCAAAATTTCCTTTACATCATTTTTCACCGCAACAATGTGTATTTCCGCAATATTTTTCAGCGTGGAAATCAAATATTTTAAATCGATTAACGGCGAAAGTTTCAGCAAAATTTTATCCGAAATTTGCATTAATTTTTCCTGAATTTCAAGTACATTCGGAGATAAATCTTCCAACAGAAAAACCTTTTTTTCGCTCTCGTTTCTTCTCGCCGGATCCAGATAAATCGCATCAAAAAATTCTGAACTTTCTTTTAAAAATTGATGTAAATCCTGATTGACAAATTTGGCTTTTTTACCCAAAATTTTCCAATTATGTTCCACAATTTCGACGAGTTCCGAATTTTTTTCCACCAAAATATTTTCCTCAAAATTTTCGGAAATAAAATACGCATCAATCCCGAATCCGCAAGTGAGGTCGAGAAATTTTTTGCCGGAAATCAACCCGGATTTGTATTTCGCGGCAACCTCCGAACTCGATTGTTCCAAACTGATTTTCGTCGGAAAAATGATGTTTTCTTTTAGCAAAAACGGCATTTTTTTTTCGGCGGTGTTTTTTCCTTTAATCTGCCGAACAATTTCCCGCATCGAAACCTCCGAAAACGGCGATTTTTTCAACAGCAAAGCGTGCAAATCCGTTTTCAAATTTGCAATGATAAATCTTTGAATTTCAGGAAGTAATATTTTATTTTCCACAGATTTTGTTTTTTTTAGTCTCCCACAGATTACACAGATTTTCACAGATTGTTCCGGTGAAAATATCTTTTTGAAATTTCCCAAAAACTCTATTTTTTTTTAAATTCCCACAGATTATACGGATTTTCACAGATGTTTTTTTGTAGAAATTCGTTTTAAAATTCTCTTGAAAATTCTTTTTTTTTATCTCCCACAGATTACACGAATCCTACAGATTCCGGCGGATTTTTTTCTGTGAAAATCCGTATAATCTGTGGGAAATTATCATTCAATATATCCGTTGATTTTTCGGTATATATCTTTATCAATTTGATCTGTGTTAAAATTTACCAAAATTCCCAATTTCATTTTTGTCAATTTCAGATACGTCAATATTTGTTTATGGTGTACTTTTGAGAGTTCTTCGACGGATTTTATCTCGATAATTACTTTATTTTCTACCACAATGTCAGCAACCAAGCCAACTTCCATATCAACTTTTTTATACATCACAGGAATCGGAACTTGAGTTTTTACTTGTAATTCGTTCAGTATCAGTTCATAAGCTAATGCTTTTTCGTAAATTTTCTCAAGCAAACCCGGTCCGAGTTCGTTGTACACAGTGAAAATTGATTTTCTGATGAGGTAACTGATGTCGTTTTCGTTCATGTCTATAAATTTTAAAATTTGTTTTTATTTATTTCCCACAGATTACACAGATTTTCACAGATTTTTAAACCTAAAACTTCATCTTTTATAAAAAATATAATCTGTCAAAACCGCTTCAAAACCGGCATTTTTGATGAGTGAATTGATTTGTCCGCGATGATATGTGGAATGATTTACAATCTGAAAAAGCACCTCGAAAATGCTGTTTTCAAATTTTGAACCTTTGGAATTTTGATACCTGATTTTTCTGTCCAAATCGCGATTTGCAATGATTTCTATGCTTTTCAAAAAGTTTTGACGATTGATATTTTCCAAATCCTCAAACGCGTTGATTTGCCAAACATCAAAAGATTTTTCTCCCAAAATACGCGAGTTCCAAACCTGTTGAGCGTTCAAAATATGATTGAGCAAACGGACAATTTTCTCATCGTTTTGCAAAGCGTTTTCGGAAATAAATTTTATCATTTCCCTGTTGCAATGATGCGTATATTCAAACAAATCAAGCAGTTTTACTTTCATTATTTTATTTCACAAGTGTTGCGTTTAAACTAATTGAAAGAGAACAAGTTATAATTTTGTTCTTTGGTGTTTTTGTAATATTGTTTTTTAATTAATTGATTTACAGGAGATTTGTCCAGTAATGATTT
>JAITMJ010000102.1 GCA_031277475.1 Flavobacteriaceae bacterium | reverse complement strand
AAATCATTACTGGACAAATCTCCTGTAAATCAATTAATTAAAAAACAATATTACAAAAACACCAAAGAACAAAATTATAACTTGTTCTCTTTCAATTAGTTTAAACGCAACACTTGTGATTTATTATGACTATTAGACGCTTTTTAATATTAATTTTCATACTAATATTTGTATTAGATTTCTTAATATAAAGTATTTAGATAGTGTAAAAATTATGAAGAATACACAACCCATTAATAATTATAAAATATGTGCCATAAGGTGTTCGTATTCTTATAAAATATCTAGTCATATAGACATATTTTTTAATGATAAAATATATAATGTTGAAGTCTCAAAAGGAATATGCTTAAATATTGAAAAAGGAAATATTAAACCTAAATTTTATTATATGAAAGAGAAAGATTTGATTTTTTATGAAAATCAGTACATCCCATTTCCGTATATATATCTGACATATATTTTGTCTATTTTTTTTACCTTTATTAGGTTTCATCATTTATAGAGATGAATTGGATAATAATTATAAAACTATGTAAAATGGATATAATTAAAACAAAACCCCGCTACCGCACGCCTCCTGTCGTGTGGCAACCATAAAGTCGGCAGATTTTTCTTTATCTTTGTGTGAAACGTTTTATCAGAATGAGCCGTAATCGCCCCCGACTCTCGCCCAACTTCTAAAAATCGAAAACCCGAGCGGGAACATCGGAAATCCGGTTGAGGAGATTTTGAGGTGAAGTTTTTGGGTGGTGAGAAAATTCAAAGTTCAAGATTCAAGGTTGTCTCAATTAAATGAAAAGTTTAATTTTTAAAATAATGACCGTGCGAAAGGATTTGCGGGAGCGGCGAGTAAAAAAAAGAAATAATGACTAAAAATTTTGTTAAGACATTTTTTATTATTGTAGGAATTGAAGTCATATTATTCATTACTATGATTTTCTTTACTATGACCGATGAATCTGTCGGAGTTGCTGGTAAATCATTAGAAATCATTGTAAAATATATATTAAGTTTCCCATTAGTTTTATTAAATAGAGAATATCCTTTTTTTATAAATAGTAGTAATCCTCCTAATTATATGATACTATTAATTGTTTTAAATTTACTTGTTCAAACAGTTATTGTAATATTTCTTGGTAATACGCTAAAAATGTTGGTTTCTTTCATTCGTCAGCAATGATTCGTGCGGGAGCGGGGGAAAATATTAATTTAAAATTTATAACTATGCAAAAAAAACTACTATTCCTTTTTGTTTTGCTTGTTAGTTATGGATGTTCTCAACAAACATTACAAGAAAATAGTCTGATTGAAAATACTACAATCATGACCACAGATTCGTTGCCAAAAAACAAGGAATTAAATGATGCGGAATTATTGCTCATCGGGCATCGGTTTATACCTCATGTCGCATTTATAAATATCACGTTTTATGAAGACAGAACATTTTATTCAATGATTATAATTCTAAATCGGGTGAAAAGAAAGTATTAAGAGGAACATTTGAAATAAATGATAAAAACTTAGTATTAAAATATGATGATAGACCACAACAAATATTCAAGTTCTATAAAGGTAATCAAGATGATTCCTATATTAAAAAAGGGAATAATTATTATTTTGTCAAAAATAGGTAATGAGGGTAATGTTCGGTAATGGGGCAATGTTTCAAAAATGTTGATTTCCCATTACAAAAGAAAAATATTTTTAATTTTTTAAAATAATGACTGCGCGAATTTGTGCGGGAGCGGGAAAGATACTTTTGAATTACGCATTATTCAAGTCTATTTTTAGTATTTTTGTATCGCTGTAAATACTCAACCATAATGAAAGTTTTATTAGATATAAAAGACAACAGAGCAATGCCGCTAATGGAGGTTTTGAGAAGTTTGCCGTATGTGAAAACTACTGCTATTTCCGATGAAAAGGCTTTGCTGATGAAAGAAATAAAGGAAGCTGTGGAAGAAATGAAACTGATTAGAACCGGAAGAAAAAAAGCGCGTAACGCCGAAGATTTTTTGAATGAGTTATAATGTAAAAACCATTGACGTATTCGAGAGACAAGCCAAAAGGCTTATGAAAAAATACGCCTCTCTGAAAAGTGAACTTCGGGAACTCGTGAAGGAACTGAAAAAAAATCCCGAACAGGGAACGCCTTTGGGCAAAAACTGCTATAAAATTCGTTTATCTGTTGCTTCCAAAGGAAAAGGAAAAAGTGGCGGATCCAGAATTATTACCAACATCATTATCGCCGAAGAAACAGTTTATTTGCTCTCTATTTATGATAAATCCGATAAAGACAGTATTTCCAACAAAGAACTGTATGAACTGCTGAAGTTTGTGCCGAGGTAAACAAAATCTTTTCGTGTGGCGAATTATGGCTTTTTGTTTAAAATAATGACCACACATTTGTGCGGTAGTGAAAGTTACAACTCAAATAATATGTTCCAAAAATATGCCTCGAAATTTTAAAATACGCTCTTTCTTTTTACTTTTTTTATTTCTGTTTCTTTCATGTAAAAATAAAATCACAGATAAGGAAGAAATAGCAATAAATATCATCAATGATAATTTTGAGATTTTGATGGAAGAAATATCATTTTATAAGCGTCCCCCGAAATCGGACGTTGATAAAGAAGAAAATAAACCCGTTTACTTGATAGGTAGCAGTGCTATAACGTCTGATTCATCCGAACCAATAGAAAAGTTTAGGAAAAAATTTAATCTTGAAAACAAGAATATAGAACCTTTTTTCTTTCTAATAAAAAATATTCCTCAAAATAAAATAAAAGAACATCATATTCAATTACTTCAAGGAGATAATTTTGACAAAATACCGAATAAAAGTGATATAATTCTCGTAGAGTTTGCAAATGTATTAATTGATGACAGCCATAAATTCGCCTCAATAAATGTGATTATGAGCATTGGAATAGCCGCTATATCTGAAATCTATTATTTCAAAAAAATCAAAAACAAATGGGTATTTTGCGGGAAAGAACTTTTGTATTTAGGATAGCATTCCAAACGTGATGATTCCTTTTATTCATCAGCATTACAAAAGAAAAATATTTTTAATTTTTTAAAGTGATGACTGCGCGGATTTGTGCGTTTTTTTGTAAAAAAGAAAAAAAGTTTTCAATTTGAAAACAATTTAATACCTTTGCGAAATGAAAGTTTTGGTAAAACGAACGATACATTATTATATAAACAAATATCCGGCAGCCGAAAAATCTTTGTTGCTGTGGGAAAAAGAGTTTTCAAAATTAACGTTTCAAAACTTCAATGAAATAAAAAAAGTTTATGGAAACGCAAGTATCGTAGGCAACGGACGAGTGGTTTTTAACATCAAAGGAAATGATTATAGATTGGTGGTATCCGTTAATTTTAGGCAACAGGCTTGCTATATCATTTGGTTCGGCACACATAAAGAATATGATAAAATAGATGTGGAAACCATTTCCTACGATATCAATATTGATAATTACAAAAGACAATAAATATGAATTGGAGAACATTAAAAACAGAAAAAGATTACAATAAAGCCAATAAACGTTTAATGGAAATTTTCCACGCAGAACCCGATACACCGGAAGATGACGAACTCGGCGTTTTAATCTTGCTGATAAAAGACTACGACGAAAAACATTATGCTTTGCCGGAAATAAGTGCGTTGGAAGCCATCAAATACAGAATGCAAGAATGGGGACTTAAAAACAAAGATCTCGAACCGATTATCGGCAGTAAAAGTCACGTTTCCTCTATACTCTCAGGGCGTAGAGAATTGACGCTTAAAACCGCTAAACGCTTGAAAGAATATTTCAAATTACCTGCGGAAGTGTTTTTGCGGGTATAAATTAAACTATTTTTCTCAACCAAAAATTAAAGAAAATCCGATTGAGAAGGTTTTGAGGTGAAGTTTTTATTTTAAAATAACCGCCACACGAAAAGATTTGCGGGAGCGGGGATGGAGTTGGTATGCTATCGAAAAAACGAGCGGCTGTGTATTGGCTTGCACAATGGAGAAAGGCGAAATAAAGATTTTTTGGTATTATGGAAATCGTTGCAACAAATTGATATTGCACGTTTCACCCCGATGATTGGGGATATTATGCCAAATATAAGCATCAGGTAGATAAAGATAAAACCTGGAAAATTGAGCGAAAAAATATATTCAGTTAATTTATGACACAACTATAAAATGAAACCGACTAATTTCATGCGTTTGATTTGGATTTTCACCGCGTTTTCTTTTTTCAATTTTTTTTAAAGTCGTAAATTAGCATCATTAAAAAAGACAAAAAAATGAAAAAAATTGCTTTAACTTTCGCACTGTTTTTTGCGGTTTTGGCTTCCGGTCAGACGCAAGATTTGTACTCTTTGGCAAAAGGAGATTTCTTGGGATTCAACGCGCTGTTTGATGATAAAGACAATCTTTACGGCT
>JAITMJ010000045.1 GCA_031277475.1 Flavobacteriaceae bacterium | reverse complement strand
CCGCTACACCGCACTTTTTGGTATATTGCAATGGGATCGAGCGTTCTTTTTTTATTGCAAACCGCTTTTACATTATTGGGAAGTGATGCGTACGACGGAACCGTTGCCGATTTTGACGGAAATCTCGACAACACTGCCGCTCCTTTTCAACTGTTTTCTCTGCGGAATCTCATCAATTTTTTGATGGGTTTCGGGTGGACGGGCGCCGGACTTTTCTTCGAGATAGAAAACAAAAACATTCTCATCGCATTGTCGGCTTTCGTAGGCATTGTTTTTATATTGTTGTTCTTTTTTCTCATTGACCGAATCATCGGGTTCACGGAAGACAATACCATAAACATCAATAAATTGATAGGAAGAGTGGGCGATGTTTATCTGAATATTCCGGAAAATATGTCCGGAAAAGGAAAAATCCAAATTTCATACAATGGAAGCAGCCGTGAACTTTCCGCCATGACACGCAGTGAAGAACCGATATATTTTGGAACATCGGTAAAAGTGGATGATATAGAAGACGGCATTTTGATTGTTTCGAAAATATAGTTTTCTAAATACCCGAAATCACTTATAGTTCCTGATATATTAGTGATTACACAAAATCATTTATTGGTTTCACTTCACAGAGACGTCCGGGATTTGCAATTTTTTACACTAATATGTCCAAATGCTCCCAAGCCAAAAATGTTCTGTGCAACCACAGTTTCGGCAAACAACGCCCTGTTCGTATCTAATCTTCTTCACTCCCGAATTATATTCAGTTTGCAATCTTTTATTTTAAAATTATGGGTGATTGCGGATATTCGACAATTAAAATGCTCAAATCTTTCAATTTTTTTAATAAATTGCACTCTCGACATTTTACAACCATAATGAACGTAGAAACTTTTTATCCCATTTTTCAATCGGCAAACGCTGTTGAAATCGACAGCAGAAATATCCGACAAAACGATATTTTTTTCGCATTTTCCGGCGAGAATTTTAATGCGGCGGAATTGGCAGAATCTGCCGTAGAAAGCGGTGCAAAAGCCGTAATCGTGGAACAAAAGCCATATGAAAATTCGGAAAAAAATATTTTCTATGTTCCGTCAACTTTGGAATTTTTGCAAAATTTAGCGAAATTTCACAGAAACCGATTGAACATTCCAATCATCGCTTTGACGGGAAGCAACGGGAAAACCACAACCAAAGAATTGATTCACAGCGTTTTGGAGAAGAAATTCAAGACACAATACACGCTCGGAAATCTCAACAACCACATCGGAGTTCCGCTCACGCTGCTTTCCATAAAGCCGGAACACGAAATCGCGGTCGTGGAAATGGGAGCCAATCACCAAAAAGAAATTGAATTTTTATGCGAAATGGCGCAACCGGATTTCGGATATGTTACCAATTTTGGGAAAGCGCATTTGGAAGGTTTTGGCGGATTTGAAGGCGTAATAAAAGGAAAATCAGAACTTTACGATTATCTTAAAACACACGGAAAAATAATTTTAATCAATGAAAATGATGAAATTCAGGTTCGCAAAACCGAAAACTACAGCCGAAAAATTACCTTTGGAAAACCAACTTCGGATTATTATTTTCAACCTTTTTCCGATGAAAATTTTGTGGGATTAATTTTTAATAATGAAAAAATCCAAACCAAACTCACCGGAAATTATAATTTCAACAATCTTTGTGCAGCCGCGAGTTTCGGGTTTTATTTCGGATTAAATTTTAATGAAATTAAAACGGCTTTGGAAAATTACACGCCTACGAATATGCGCTCGCAAATCGTGCAAAAAAACGGGAAAACTTTGATTTTGGATACCTACAACGCCAATCCGAGTTCGATGGCGGAAGCGCTGAAAAATTTCCAAACTTTTTCGGGAACAAAAACCGCAATCATCGGCGATATGCTGGAATTGGGCGATGAAAGCGAAACGGAACACGCCGAAATTTTGAGTCTCGCCGAAACATTAAATTTTGATGAAATCATCACCGTTGGAAATCAATTTAAAAATGTGATAATGCGTCATCTTGAACAATGTCATCCTGATCCTGTCGAAGGATTAAAATCATTTGAAAATTCACAACAACTCGCTGATTATCTGAAAGAACACAAAATAAATTCCGAAAATATTCTTTTGAAAGCCTCCCGCGGAATTGCATTGGAAAAAGTGCTGAATGTTTTGTGAAACAGTCCTTGAAAATTTTAATTTGTGTCCCTAATCTTAACCTTAAAATCGTATCTTTGAAATTATGAATTGGGAACAAATCACAGGTCAGGAAAAACTGAAAAATCTATTGATAGAAAGCATTTCGGAGAATCGCGTCAGCCACGCGCAACTTTTTGTGGGCAAAGAAGGCTACGGCGTTTTTCCGCTGGCTTTGGCTTATGCACAGGAAATTTTATCCCGAGAAAATTCGCAATCGGCATCCAAAGTTCAACATTTTAATCACGTGGATTTGCATTTCAGTTTTCCCGTTTTTTCAGAAAAAAATAATTCTTTGAGCAGCCGCCTTTTTGACGAATTTCGTGAAATGATGCTCGAAAATCCGTATTCCGATTTTGAAGATTTTACTAAAATATTAGAATCCGAAAACAAACAATTTTTTATTTCCGCAGACGAAGCCGACGACATCGGACAAAAATTTTCCCTCAAAAGTTTTGAAGGCGGAACCAAAATTCTCATCGTTTGGCGAGCCGACAAAATGAACCTATCTGCCGCCAACAAATTCTTGAAATTTCTGGAAGAACCGCCCGCAAAAACCGTGATTATTTTGACGGCAGAAAGCGTAGATTTTATGTTGCCGACTATACTTTCGCGAACGCAAATCGTAGAAATTCCGAGAATTGAAGATGAAGAAATCTCCTTCGCTTTGAAAGAAAAATTCGGTTTGGATGACGAAAAAATCACGCAAATTGTTCATCAATCGCAGGGAAATTTCAATGAAGCGTTGAAACTCGCACGTTCCGAAAATTCCGATTCGGAGTTTGAAGAACTTTTTGTAAACTGGGTTCGATACGCTTTTATGGCGAAAAAAAAACCGGAACTTTTGCGGAATATTATTGCTTGGGCAAAAAATATCGCTGCTTGGAATCGCGAAAAACAAAAGAGTTTCCTCGATTTTTGTTCTGAAATTTTTAGGCTCGCTTTGATGCAAAATTATGGTTCACCGAATTTGGTTTACAAAAAAATCAATATCGAGAATTTTCAATGGGATAAATTCTCGCAATATATTCACGGAGCCAATATTGAAAGTATTTTAGACGAAATTTCCACCGCTGATTATCACTTGGAACGCAACGGAAATTCCAAAATCATCTGGACGGATTTAGGCATAAAATTGACGAGATTTATTCATCGTTCCGCATAATTATTAACGACAATAGAGAAATTTAAAGATTGATATATTCAAAAATTTTAAATGTTTTATTTCGATTTTCATCATCATAAAAAATATCCTTGCGGAATTTATAATTGGAATTTGAACGAATCTGTTCCGGAAATTCCGTTTTCCGCAGGCATTCATCCGAAGGATATCGATGAAAATTTTAATGAAAATCTCGAAAAAATAAAAATGATTTCACAACGTGAAAATTGTTTTGCAATCGGTGAATGTGGTTTGGATTCTTTGGTTTCCGCAGATAAAAAAATTCAGGAAGATGTTTTTTTAAGGCAAATTAAAATCGCCGAAGAATTAAGGAAACCCATTATAATTCATTGTATAAGAAGTTTTTATGAAATTATTTCTTTTAGAAAACACACTCGGCAAGCGATGATTATTCACGGATTTAACAAAAAACAAAGCGTTGCGGAAGATTTGCTAAAAAATAATTTTTATTTGAGTTTTGGAAAAGCAGTTTTGTATCATCTATCTTTGCAAAATATCGTGAAGATGATGCCTTTGGATAAAATGTTTTTAGAAACTGATAATGAGGATTTTAACATCGAAGAACTCTATAAAAAAGTTTCGGAAATAAAAGAAATAAGCGTTGAAAATTTGCACGAACGGATTTTGGAAAATGTGGATAGACTTGTAGACACAAGACGCAAGAATAAAGACTTTCTTGAATTATAAATTTTAGATTTTAAATTTTAGATTAAAGAAGAATGAGATATTTGAATAGGCGATAAGCCTAAAGCCTACTGCTTACAGCCTGAAGCAAAAAAAATTAAATTTTAAACAAAAAAATGGATTGGCTTGAAAGAACGGAACTTCTCATCAAAAAAAGCGGTGTCGAAAAACTGCAAAACGCTGAAATTCTGATTGTTGGATTAGGCGGAGTCGGGTCTTTCGCGGCGGAATTTTTGGCGAGAGCGGGAATCGGAAAAATGACGATTGCAGACGGCGATTTTGTAGAAATCACCAATATTAATCGGCAACTTCCGGCACTTCATTCTACAATCGGGAAATTGAAAACAGAAATTATGGCGGAGCGACTTTTGGACATCAATCCGAAATTGGAACTCACGAAAATCAGCGAATTTCTCTCGCCGGAAAAAATGAGCGAAATTTTGGATTTTAAAAATTACGATTATGTTTTAGACGGAATTGACAGCCTTTCGCCAAAACTCGAATTGATAAAAGCCGCACGAAAGCGAAAAATAAAAATCGTAAGCGCGATGGGTGCCGGCGGAAAAACCGATCCGAGCAAAGTTTTGGTTCGCGACATCAGCAAAACCCGAAATTGCTATCTCGCAAAACAGGTTCGAAAACGCCTGAAAAAAGAAAAAATTCATAAAGGTTTTCGCTGTGTTTTTTCTACGGAACTTCAACAAAGCGACAGCCTAAAAATGACGGACGGAAGTGATTTTAAAAAATCTTTTTACGGAACCATCAGTTATATTCCTGCGATTTTCGGATTGTATGCAGCAGCGGAAATCATTGATTTTCTTTTGAATAGATATGAATGATGAATAAAAACTCATCGGGCTTCGGCTTCGCTCAGCCTGACAATGTACGCTCGTGGCATGCCGCGACCCTACAAAAACCCGTAACTCGAAAATAATGAAAAACAGATATCCTAAAACTGAAAAATTAAAATTGAAGAAAAATATTGCGCTCCTTTTTGAAAAAGGGAAATGGTTTCGTTTTGGAAAATTGCAAATCATTGTTCTGAAAAACGCTGTGGAAATTTCCGGAAACACAAAATTCGGGGTATCTGTTTCAAAGAAAAATTTTAAAAAAGCGGTGGACAGAAATCGGATAAAACGTTTATTAAGAGAATGTTATAGATTGAACAAAGACATTTTTAAATCTGCTTTTGGTGAAAATTCTTTTGCGATGATGTTTTGGACTTCCGAAAAAATGCCGGAAAATTTTAAAGAAACTGAAACCGAGTTTTTGAATTTTTGCGAATCTTACAAACTTTGAAAAAAAATGATTTTTTAAAATTGAACATAGTATTTGCTCTCGTTTTCGGACAATATAAATTCTCAAATTCCCTATATTTGTAAAAAACCGAAATTTCTATGCAGGAAACTTATATAGAAACTCAACAAATTTCTTTTGACGATTTCAGAAAAAATATTCTCAGCGATTACAAATTGGCGGTGATTTCCCGCGAAATGTCGTATCTCGGACGCCGCGAAGTACTGACCGGAAAAGCAAAATTCGGAATTTTCGGAGACGGAAAAGAACTCCCGCAGTTGGCAATGGCTAAAGTTTTCAAAAACGGAGATTGGCGCTCCGGATATTACCGCGACCAAACTTTTGCAATGGCAATCGGCGCACTTTCCGTAGAAAGTTTTTTCGCACAATTATACGCAGACACCGATGTTCGGCGCGAACCCGCTTCCGCAGGGCGACAAATGAACGGGCATTTCGCAACCCGAAGTTTGAACGAAGACGGCAGTTGGAAAGATTTGACAAAACAAAAAAATATTTCCTCCGATATTTCGCCTACCGGCGGGCAAATGCCGAGATTGCTCGGTTTGGCTTTGGCTTCAAAAATTTATCAAAACATAAAATTCGACGGCTCGGAAAAATTTTCAAACGCCGGAAATGAAGTCGCTTTCGGAACCATCGGCGATGCTTCCACAGCCGAAGGTCTTTTTTGGGAGACTTTGAACGCCGCCTGCGCATTGCAAGTGCCGATGATTGTTTCGATTTGGGACGACGGCTACGGAATTTCCGTTCCTACAAAAAATCAGCGCGCAAAAGCAGATATTTCCGAAATGTTGAGCGGTTTTCAAAGAAAAGACGGCGAAAATCAAGGTTGCGAAATCATCAAAGTGAAAGCGTGGGATTATCCCGCATTGTTGGATGCGTATGCAAAAGCCGATTTTTTTGCGAGAAATGAAAATGTTCCCGTTGTGATTCATGTGGTCGAAGTTACACAGCCGCAAGGTCATTCCACTTCCGGATCTCACGAAAGATACAAATCCGAAACGCGTTTGAATTGGGAAATTGAATTTGACGGCATTAATAAATTAAAAGAATGGATTTTAAATTATTCCGTAGAAATCGAAGGAAAAATTGAGAATTTGGCAAGCGATGAGGATTTGGAAAACCTTGAAAACGAGGCTAAAAAAATCGTGAAAGACGGACAGAAAAAATCTTGGGAAAATTACCAAAATTCCATTAACGAAATTAAAAATAAAATTCTGCCATTGATTGAATCATTAAAAAATAATAATGATGAAATCTCAATTTTGCTAAATAATTTTAACAAAATAGTTTCCGTAGGTAAAAAAGATGTTTTCCATTTGGCGAGAAAATCGCTTTTGCTGACGAGGAATTCCAAAACCGCCGAAAGAGCGCAACTGCAAAAGGTTTTTAATGAAATTGCAAAAACGGAAGAAGACCATTATTCCTCTCATTTGTATTCGCAATCTGCCCAAAAAGCAACAGAAATTGCGGAAATAAAACCTCTGTTTTCCGAACATTCCGAAACGGTGGACGGTAGAGTAGTGCTGCGCAATAATTTCGATAAAATATTTGAAAAATATCCCGAAGTATTGGTGTTTGGCGAAGATTCCGGAAAAATTGGAGATGTGAATCAAGGTTTGGAAGGAATGCAAGAAAAATACGGCGAAATTCGCGTTGCCGATACCGGAATTCGGGAAGCGACCATTCTCGGACAAGGCATTGGAATGGCGATGCGCGGGCTTCGTCCGATTGCGGAAATTCAATATTTGGATTATATTTTGTATTGTTTGCAAGGAATGAGCGACGATTTGGCAACGCTTCAATACCGAACAAAAGGCGGACAAAAAGCACCGCTCATCATCCGAACTCGCGGTCATCGCTTGGAAGGAATTTGGCATTCCGGTTCGCCGATGTCGGGAATTTTAAATTTGTCTAAAGGAATTAATATTCTGGTTCCCAGAGATTTAACTAAAGCCGCAGGTTTCTACAACACCATTTTGAAAAGCGACGAACCGGCTCTGATTGTGGAATGTTTGAACGGCTACCGATTGAAAGAAAAACAGCCCGATAATTTGGGAGAATTCACGGTTCCTGTCGGCAAAATTGAAATCACAAAAGAGGGAAAAGATGCCACTTTGGTAACCTACGGTTCTACTTGGAGAATTGCAACGGAAGCCGCCGCCGAGTTGGAAAAATTGGGAATTTCTTTGGAAATTATTGATATTCAATCTCTTATTCCTTTTGATTTATCTAATGAAATCGCTGAAAGCTTGAAGAAAACGAATCGTTTAATTGTGGTTGACGAAGATGTGGAAGGCGGCGCGTCTGCGTTTATTCTCCAGCAAATTTTGGAAAAACAAAACGCTTTCAGGTTTTTGGATTCCGAACCGCTGACCATCACCGCAAAAAACCACCGACCGGCTTACGGAACAGACGGTGATTATTTCAGCAAACCTTCCGTAGATGACGTTGTAGAAAGAGTTTACGCCATTTTCAACGAAGTGAATCCGGAGAGGTTTTCGGAGTTGTAAATAGTCAATCCTTAAAAACCACATAAACTACTCAGAATCAATAAAATAAGTTGAAAAATATTTGGTTATTTTTGCCGGATTTTGTATCTTTACGGTATAAAAAGTGGCAATTATGCTTGGAAAACTACCCGAAAATCAGCCCGAACTGTTTCGTACGAGATTGGAAGACCTTATCAACCCAAACCACGAACTGACA
>JAITMJ010000015.1 GCA_031277475.1 Flavobacteriaceae bacterium | reverse complement strand
AAACACTTTGTCATCCAAAAAGGGAAAGCCCTTTGTGACAAAGGCTCTAAATTCCCCAACTTTAAAGTAACAAGCCACGAAAAACACTATTGGAATGATGCAGACAGACAGCCGGATTATCTTGCCGTAACGGAAGATGATTTACAGTTCAACCCTGTTTCCGCACCGTTTGGGAATTGTTCTGCAAAAAACGGACAGGCTTGCGCATTTGCCCCTGCCGGAAAATGGACAAAAACCTACGACAAAGTAAAAGTAATGGGCAAAAGTTGCCTCACCGAGATTTCCGAATTGATGTGCGCAACGGGCGGGAAAATAACGGTGATGGAGCACGGACAACAAAGCGAAATCGGGAAAAGCCATATGAAAAAAGCCGATGCAAGAGAACAGCATGTTTATAATCCCATTATGGATTTTGAAGAATTTCAGGAGGAGATGGAGGATGAAAATTTGGATGCTTATTAATTTGAATAACATAAAAAAATACAACACAAGATGTCAAAAAAAGGAGTTTCAGCAGTACGAGGAAATATTTCTCCTGTTGTAGGAGAAAAAACCGTTTATGCCATTGCAGATTGGTATCCCGACACGCCCGAATCCGACCGAAATCCCGAAAAAGTAACTTGGGAACTTTTCAAAAAGAGAAGTAACGGAAATTTTACCAGTACCAATATCAAGAAAATAGGCGACAGCAGTTTTACTTTTGGGGAATCTTCCACAGGTCATACTTATAGATTAGAAGCCTATCTGTACAATCCGGAAGGCGGTGGTCTCATCATTACCCCACAACGAAACAAAATTCCCCAAATCAGCAAAGTAGAATTGCTTTATGTGGACGATACCAAAGGAAACGAGTTCAGTTTTCTGGAGAAAATGCGGGCAAAAGCCCATTGCATCAATATGTTCAACAAAGAATTGGTTTTTACGCTTTGGGAAGACGATGCCAAAGGAAGCGGACATAATGCACAAAACCAAGCCATAGAAACGAAAAAGGCAAGAGTAGATAAAAACGGAGTTGCAGCGGTAGATTTTATGCTCACCAAAGCCTTGATGCAAAAAGCAATGAAAGGCGAAACCGATGTCAAGCAATTGGAGTTTTATGTTACGGTGGAATATTATACGAACAAGAAACACGCTACGGACAATGTAAACACAAACAATCCTTTTCCGCAGCAGCAAAAACCATCATCCACTACACCACCGCCAAAAGCAAAAAACTCTCCTGCCGCTCAAAAACCACAATCTAAAAAAGAAGAAAAAGGAATTTGGGATTCTGTTGTAGATTGGTGGGGAGAATTATGGGATCACGGTGAAGCCAAAGGAACCGCAACCAAAGACAAGGAACCGACCAGAGAAAAACCGGATGGAAGATCTGTTTCTACCGTAGGAAAAACAGAGCCGGAGAAGAAAGAGGAAAAACCGTGTGAGTGCAAAGAAAAAATGCTTTATTGGGGAAAACACTTTACATGTGAAGAAAGAAAGAAAATATTTGAGATATCTAAACGTTTGGATTGTGATCCAAATTATTTAACCTCTGCAATGGCTCTAGAAACGGGAGGAACATTTAGACCAGACATCGTAAATAGTTTAGGATACACAGGATTGATACAAATAGGAGCCACAGCAGCAGAAGATATTAACAGAAGAAAAGGGACAAATATTACTGCGGGTAACAATGGTAATCTTAAAAATATGTCAAAAATTGAACAATTGACGTATGTAGAATATTATTTAGAGCCATATAAAGGTAAACTTAATACTTTGGCTGATTTTTATCTTGCGATTTTAATGCCCGTAGATTGTGGAAAAGGAAATCAACGAGATTATGTTGTTTTTGACAAAAATATATCATTAGATTATAAAGATGGTAAGGTTATTAAAAATACAAAATGGGTAAGACAAAGAGCATATGCTCAAAACCCTGTATTTCATAAAGAAGGAAAGAATGAAGACGGAAAAACTTACGTTTGGGAAATTGCAGAAGAAATAGAAAAACAATATGAAAGAGGGAAAGCTTCGATAGAATCGTCTTTTTCTTGCCAAACAGACACCACAGAAGATCAAAATGATGATGAGAAATGGCATGATCCTGTTGATAATCCACGATTAACAAAATACAACTATTCAGGGATCATAAAACCATCCAGTGCAACTTATGGCTGGTGCAGAAGAAATTCTAGCGGCTCTAAAAAGTACCACTCTGGGGTTGATTTTTTTGCAATTCCCGGAAAAGATAAAGTATATTCGTGCTTAAAAGGGAATATCCATCAGGTCACATATTCTGATAGTGCTGGTTGGATTGTAAGAGTAAAAATTCAAAATGTGAAAGACTTATTAGAACAAGAAAAAAAAGTGAACTATACTACACGGTACGCAGATGAATTGAAAGGGATTGATATAAAAGAAACAGATAGTGTTTATCTTATTTATATGCATTTGGATAGTGTAGTAGTTACCAAACAAGACGCTACCGATAAAAAAGAAGTAAAAGCAGGAACACTTTTAGGATATGCGGGAGTTTCTGGCTCAATAGCAAGTGGAGGAAAAGCACCTCATTTACATTTAGAAATAGCCACTGTATTAGATGCTTATGGTAAAGGGGAATCGGTTAGAACAAATCCTGCAAGATTTGTTAAACTTAATTCATATGATACCAAAGACCAAGATGAGGAAGCACAAAAGAAACATTTTTATAAATAGTAAAATAAAATCTATGAAATACACCTTAAAATTAGTTCTGTTATTTTCTGCTCTCTTTTTAATTTCATGTTTCAATCAAAATAATAAAATTGAGAAAAAGATAGAAGAAAAAATTAATGACAAAAGAGAAGATTCTACAATTCATATCAAAACGACGAGTTATGAAAAAAATATTGAATCTAATAATAATCATGATGAATATATTTCTAATTCTCTATTTGAAAAATGGAAAGGTATATATAAATTAAAACAAGATTATCAATTGGATGGTTGGGGCAGGGAGTCTATTTCTTTTTCAGAATTAATTTTAATAGAACCTGATAGTTGTGTTTTTAAAAATTGGCTCGCAGATGAAGATGGAAAAAGATATAGTGAAAATGACAATTATCAAGAATTTATTGGAGGCATTCTTGCAACACCAAACAAGGATTCTATAGAATTTTATGCTAAAAGGGTTGTTAGTGGTGGAAATAATTCGCTTTCCCCACTATTAACTCTTACCAGAAACAAAAAAAATCATTTTATATATTGTTTAATAACATCCCCTTCAAACAATGGTATCGTTAAAATGCATATAGAAAAGTTAAATTCAGATGAAGAGAGTTCGAGATAACCCAAAGGAAGAAATGGGTTTACACGAGACAGCAGTATGAAAATCGTTATGGTTTTGAGGACGGAAAAACATACGTTTGGGAAGTTAGCCAAGAGATAAAACCACTACATTACGACCTTGGAAAGACACAAATCTTTAACGGAAAATGTGAAATTATAGAAGAAGAAAAAAAAGAGAATGATGGAGAAAGAGCACCGTGGATGGAAACAGCAATAGATGAAGCAAAGTTATATGGTGGAAAAAAAGAATCGACAATAGATGAAAGAATAAAAAAATATCATAAAGAAGGAGGAGGTGCTGAAGCAGGAAGTGGCACAGCTTGGTGTTCATCTTTTGTATGTTGGTGTATAGAACAAAAAGGATATAAATCACCTCATTCAGCAGGTTCTCGCTTCTTCTTAACAAGTAAGAATTCCGAAAAATGCGAAGTATTTTATGGAGCAGTTGCAATTTTCTCAGATTGTGATTCCTCAGGAAAAAATATACAAGACTCCGGACATGCTACATTTGTATTCGGACATTTATCGGGAGATCTTTATGCCGTATTAGGAGGTAATCAGGGAGATATGTTGAAAGTTTCACAATATGATTGTAGTGGTTCTGCATTTTATAGTTATACCACAAAGAAGGGTACTAAAATTTACAAAATATTCAGAGGTTTTTATAAGCCTAAAGGATATATAATAAAAGAAATAGATAAACTAACGGATAAGAATCAATATGCTTCCGCAGATGATGCGAATAAAATAGTATTGAAAACAGAGGTAGTATCCAGTAAAAATGGTGAAAGTTCTCGATAAATATAATTCAAAATGAAAACAGCAAAATTATTTATTTACATTAGTTATTTCTTATCTTTTTGTTCTTGTAATGGCCAACAAGATAAAAAAAACGACTTAAAAAACGATTCAACAATTAACAATAATATGATAGAGAAAATTTTAAAAAAACAATTAGAGGAAGGAAATCTTCCGAGTGAATATAGTGTTGATGCGTACGATAATTATGATTTTGAGGCAACTATACCCGTGATAAAAGAAGTATTATCTTCAAGCGGATTTAAATACATTGACAAATCAGAATTTGATAACAGAATCAAATTAATATTTGGGCGAATCATTGATAGAACTTCAAACTCTGAATACTTGTACTCCGATTTCTATGACAAATGTGATAGGAAAATAACATACGGACCTGTGAGTGCCGACGTGCGAGGAATTTTTATACTCAAGAATGAAAAATTTATAACAGAATTTTATACCCTTCCTCAAATATTGAATTATGAATCCAAGTATCCTCATTTGAAAAATTTAGAAGATGAAGACCATTCAATCTATGATAATATTGAAAATATTAAGGTAGAAATAAGTTCGTGGAAAGATATTCCAAACCTGCAACAAACCCGTTTTCAAAACACACAAACAATTATCCACCGCAACAAATACCTATTCAACGACAGCAAAGCGGACTTCGTTTGGTTAAGGTTTAACGGCAAAGAACTGCAAGAATTTGGTGCTTACGATTACGGCGCAAGATTTTATATGCCGGATATTGGGAGATGGGGCGTTGTGGATCCGCTTGCAGAAATGGACAGACGCTGGAGTCCTTACCGCTACGCTTACGATAACCCTTTGCGTTTTATAGACCCTGATGGAATGTAGGAATTAGATTATTATGACGATAATGGTACGAAGATTGGAACCGACGGCATTAATGATCAGAGAAAAGCCGTTGTTACGGATGGAAAAGAAGTTAGGGCAATTAAAAAAACAGATAACAGAGGAGGAACAACCCAATTAGGGGATGTTAGTTCAGCCAAAATACTTCCTAGTGATACAGCATTAAGTACATCATTAAATGTTTTAGATGACACAAAAAAAACTACTAAGAGTGATAATGTTGGGGGATTACACGGTGAGTCTGCACTAGTATTTAATGATGGATTGATTGTCAGAGGAGAATCCGGAAATAAGGGAGTTGTTACGGCAGATGGCGAGTTTCAGACTATTGAAAATCTACCAGGTTTACCAGATGGAAAAACTCTATCAGATATAGAGGTTACCATACACGGACATTCTACAAATGCTTTTGAACAAGATGGTAAAATTTATGGAGGAGATGCTACTACACGATCTGAAGTAGATGGTGCTAATTTAACTTTTATAACAACTACAAGTATTATTACCGGCCCTTTGGGACAACCGACTGGCGAGCAGAAGTTTAATCCAATGACAGGAAATATGGAAGTCCAAATTACAAAGCAACCCAACGGAATTGTTATATACAAAGCAGGAACAGAATACCTTAGATTAACAGAAAAGGCAGTAAGAAATATAATAAAAAATTAATATTAGATATGAAAACTATAAAAAGGATATTTGTAATAGTTTTATTTCTGCCGATTATGATGTTTTCTCAAGATAAGAAATTAAATTGGACGATTTTAATTGATAATAAAATAGAAACTCTATCAAATACTTATTTAATGGTAGAATATGGAGATATGAAAAGAGATACTATTTCTATCAGCGTAATACCGGGAGAAATAGTAATATATTCAAAAGATTATAATTCTATTACAGAATATGATATTAAAGAACTAATATTAAAATTTGAATATGCAGAAGTATGTAAGGATATAACGTACCATAGTTATGAAATCCCTATAAATAAGGCGTGGATAAACAAGCCATATTTTGTATTGTACATTTATAATACTGATAAAAAAGAAAATAAAAATATTTATATCCCATTACCAAATAAGACTTATAATTATGATTATAGGTTCCCTAATAGCGGTTCTAGAATTATCCAAAAAAGTCTTACAAAAGAGCAAAAAAGGTGTAATATAGAAGACTAACCCCCGCCCCCGCCTCATCTTTCGTGTGGCGGTAAGAAAAAGAAACCCCGCCAAGCGCGGGGTTTTTTCTTTGCGTTCCTATTCCGCAGAAATTCAAGAAACAAAAAAGTTATCCACAACTACTCGGAAAACGGGTTTAAGTCTTTCGTTTTCAATATTTTTCGTGGTTTTCCCTGCTCATTTTTTCCACAAACCGCTCCGCTTACATTTGGGGAGTTTGGGAGGGGGAGAAAAACACAAAACCCCCAAAGCCCCAAACCCCAAAAAAGAGAAAAAAAGCCCCCGAAAAACAAAAATAAAATGCCCGAAAAAGAGTAAAAAACAGGAAAGAAAAACCGAAAAAAAATGTCCCCAAAAATTTGACTGAAACCGCTAAAAAAGCCCCCGAAAAAAGAACTGTGCGAAGCACAGAACAAAAAAGAAAAAAGCCCCCGAAAAATTGCTCCGAAATCGGAGCAAAAACGACACAAATTTTGCCGAAAATCGGCAAAAAATCAGTCGAAAAATTGACTGAAAATTTGACTGAAAACGGCGAAAAACAAAAACGGTCAAAATGTCCGAAATATTAAAATTTTAAAGGCTTTTCAGCGACTAAAACCCGAAAAAAATCACTGCTTTGCAGTGAAAAAAGCCCCCGAAAAAACCGCCCGCCAAATGGCGGGACGAAAAGCAGATTTTTAGTCAAAAAATCATCAAAAAAATGACTTTTGCAAGCCAAAAAATCGCAAAAAAATGGCGGAAAATCCGCCAAAAAGCCCCCCGAAAAAAAAACAAAAAATACCGCTCCGCAGGAGCGAAAAAAGCCCCCGAAAATTGGAGTGCCAAAGGCACGAAAAAATGAAAAATATCGGTCGGCAAGCCGCCCGAAAAAAGCCCAGAAAAAAGAAAAAAAACAGGAAAGAAAAACCAAAAAACCACCCCGAAAAAAAGCCACAAAAACACCACCCGAAAACACAAAAAATCCCCCTCCCAAACTCCCCAAATGTAAGCGGAGCGGTTTGTGGAAAAAATGAGCAGGAAAAACCACGAAAAATATTGAAAACGAAAGACTTAAACCCGTTTTCCGAGTAGTTGTGGATAACTTTTTTGTTTCTTGAATTTCTGCGGAACAGGAACGCAAAGAAAAACCCCGCACTTGGCGGGGCAACGTTTTTAAAATAAAGGCTTATTTTTCAACAAATTTACAATCAACATAATTTTTTACATTTTGTATTTGGTCTGTCTTATTAAACATCTCAAATTGAATCGTATAATCTCCATTTTCTGCCACAATTCCTTTGCCAATTTTATCTCCTTTGGAAACAGACTTGTCAATCTGTATTTTTTTAGCAACAGATGAGATGTGCGAATAAACATAAAATAAATCTCCCTTTCTGATTAGGATGCTGTAAGTATTGTCTTCGTGTTTTAATATCTTTGAAACTTTACCTTCAGATATTGATATAACATTTGGTTTATTTGAATTAATAGTCAAAGAATTATTAGGATCAATAAGAAGGTTTTTTGTAGAATTATAATCTATTATTTGGGAATAGCAAATACAGTTTTTCATTGGCTCAAGTTTTTGAGAATAAACTAAACCTGTTGAAAATAAAAATATAAAAATCAATAATTTAGAATGCATCTCATTTAGTTATTTATTAATTCATCTTCCATTTGTTTCGTTATTTGTTTCGCTTCAACTTCGTGCCGTCTTTCATTATATGGCACTTTGTTTTCATTCGGTATATATTTTCCTGTTGTTGTGTCTTGAATTTTTTGGGTAAAATCAAAACTCTCTTGAATTGAATGAACCGCTTCTTCACCTCCTGTTTTTAATTCCCCTATAACATTTCCTTTTTCTCCATAGATACCTTCGCCCACACCATTTCCTATGTTCACATCTCTATCACTCAAAATAATGTGAGTTTCATCCCAATCCGATGTCTTATCATATTCTCCTGTATTCTCATTAAAAGTAGCCATTGTATCCATACTTTCGGCAGAAACAGAGCCTGTGTTTTTCATTTCATCATACATTTTACCTGTCATTGTTTCTCCACTTGCTCGGCTTTCTGATAAGTATTGAGCCTCTGTTTTTGTACCATCTCTTCCAACATAATGAATATATATCGTTCTTTCAGAATCTACCATAGCCTGCCAAACTTGTTTACCTGTTTCTGTTTTTAATAAAGCGTTTTGTAACCGTTTAGCATCCGCACTTTCGGGATTACCGATTTTTACAGGACTTCGTCCATCCGGATCTATAAAACGCAAAGGATTATCATAAGCATAATTATATGGATTCCATCTTCTGCTTACTTCTGCTAAAGGATCCACAACACCCCATCTCCCAATATCCGGCATATAAAATCTTGCGCCGTAATCGTAAGCACCAAATTCTTGCAGTTCTTTGCCGTTGTATTTATAATTATACGGAATCGCCATTGGGTCGTAAACAGAAACTACGCCTTCGGGTTTTAGGAAAGACATCCCAAAGGGATAATAATCGTTTATATCCATTACTTTCGGGGTGTTGTTGTTATTTACAAAACTAATTCTCACGTTTCCAAGATGATCTTTGTATTGGTAAATATACCTAAAATTTTCATAATCGTAATATCCTTCTGCGGTCGGGAAAAAAGAAAGTATTAATGCTTGCTCAGCGGGATCGCCTGGTCCGCCCGGGATTATCACTCTGCCGTCCAATGAAGAAAATGCTTCTTCTTCGCCGGCGGTTATGGCACTTTGCGTGGCTTCATCGGGTTCTTCTAATGCTATCCGCAACGGTTCCGTGTTTGGTGTGGAATATTGGAAACCATCCAAATATTCGGTTTCTATGATGTGGCTTCCGGTGTCGTTTGTAAAGGTGTATTGTTTGTGTATTTTTGTGCCGTCTGCACGGTAGAAATATTTCGTAATATTATTATTTTGGTTAATTTCTTTCGGCAGGTTTGGGAAATT